>DRHE01000436.1 GCA_011049745.1 Spirochaetales bacterium
GGATATATGAAATCGATTCCAAGAAGTGCACCTTCTGCAAATCCTGCCTGAGGGAAACAGGATGCCCCGCACTTTCGGTCAAGGCCATGGAGGATAATCAAGTTATGTGGATTGACCCGGAACTCTGTACAGGTTGCAGTCTGTGTTACACTTGTTGCCGTTTTGATTCCATTCACGGAAAAGAGAGGTAAAGGATGTTTAAAAGCATGTTCGTTACCGGCCTGGGGGGCCAGGGAGTCATTACTTTTGCCAGGCTTATAGCCGGATATGCATCAAATCAGGGATTGAAGGTATCATTGTTCAACTCCAAGGGCATGGCTCAGCGGGGAGGCCGGGTCACTTCAGAGATCCGGATCTCTTCGGACCATGATTTTGTATATGGGGCGCGGCTTTCAGCAGGCGGGGCTGATCTTTTAATAGGAATGGAAATCGGTGAAGCAGTAAACTCCCTTTCCTTCCTTAAAACCGGGGGGCTTGTTTTACTGCTTGACTATGCCTTTGTTCCAGCCTCCATGATATTAAAGAAAGAAACCTACCCCGGCTTTGATCAGATCCGGGAGGTTTTCTCTCAAAAAACCAACTGCTTCTTCGGTGTTGCCGAACCGAAACACCCCTACAATGTCTATCTCCTGGGTGTTCTCGGTGCTATCCTTGAACACGTACCTGAAGCGCTCCCCGGTTTTACCTGCAAAGGACTGGAGCAAACGGTCAGGTTCAGCCTGAAGCGGGATCTCGAAGAGAACCTCAGAGTATTTCATGAAGGGTGTATATATGGCGGAAAACTTACGGGCTCTTGATTCCCTCTTTTATCCACGAGGGATTGTTGTATTCGGCTCTGTAAAACATGGTAAGATTGCCCACCAAATTCTCACACAACTGGTTTCAGGATCTTTCCGTGGGGTCCTTTGCGCAGTTAACCCGAAAGGGGAAAGCCCGGCAGAGTTCCCGCAAGTAACCGGATACGCCGGGGTTAATGAAGTTGAAGACGAAGTTGACCTGGCTGTAATCTGTGCACCCGCCTCTTTTGTACTGCAGGTACTCGATGACTGTGGGCACAAGAAGATACCTACAGCCGTTATAATCACCTCGGGATTTTCCGAAGCGGGAAATAGGCAGGGAGAGAAAAAGCTCCTGGAATGTGCGCGGAGACATGGAATACGGCTTGTCGGACCCAACTGCGCCGGTATTATGAACACTTCAAGCCATTTTTTTGCCAGTATCGAGATACATGCACTCCCTGGCAGGACCGCTTTTGTTACTCAGAGCGGCGCTATTGGCGGGGCTGTACTGTCCATGGCTAAACTGAGGGGCATAGGATTCTCCAAGTTTGCAAGCTATGGGAACAGGGTAGATATTGGTGAAAACGAACTGCTCAGTTACCTGGCGCAGGACCTTGATACCGATGTGATCGGCCTCTACGTGGAAAGCCTGCAAAACGGCAGAACCTTTATAGAGGCCGCCGGTGAAGCGGTCAGCAGAAAACCTCTGATTATCATAAAATCCGGCCGGAGCAGTTCCGGCTTGAGAGCGGCCAGTTCCCACACCGGATCTTTAGCCGGGTCTGACCGCGTTTTTGATAGCATGATAAGGCAGGTAGGCGCTTTACGAGTGGAAGGTATCGAAGAAATGCTTGATCTCTGTTATGGTTTTACCAGGTTACCTCAACTTAAGGGCAATCGTATCGCTATTGTTACCAACTCCGGCGGCCCCGGAATACTTACGGCAGACCGGGTCGAAGAGCTCGCCATGGATGTAAAAGAAACAGACCAGGCAGTCAAAGATAAGCTTCATGGGTTCTTACCTGAACATTGCGCCTTTTCCAACCCCATCGACCTTACTGTTGAGGGAAGCGGCAAGAACTATCAGCGCACCCTCGAGATAATGCTTAAGCACAACTACGACGGGGCCATTGCCATTAATGTGGCTACACCTTTTCTTGACTCCCGCTCTTTGGCCGAAGGCATTGCAGCTGCTGCCTCAAGTCAGGAAAAGCCGCTGGCTGCTGTGTTCATGGCCGGCGAGATAGTGAAAGAGGGCATACGTGCGCTCAATGAGAGCAGAATTGCCCACTTCCCGACAGGGGAGAGAGCAGCTTACGTTTTTTCAAAACTGCACAAATATTATACCCGCAGGCAGATACCCGCTTCTAATGGTCAGGTTCAGAGGAAAACACTTCCCCTAAAACCCCCTGTTCTCGAGCCTGAAGCAGTGAGCTTTCTGGAAAGTGAGGGATTGCATTTTCCGGAACACGCTTTTGTCAGCTCCTCTGAAAAAATCTTGAGCTTTACGGATGAGATCGGTTTTCCCATGGTCATGAAAGTAGTCTCCCCTCAAATTCTTCATAAAAGCGATGTCGGCGGCGTGATACTCAATATTAAGAATGAACAGGAATTGGATTCCGCTTTCGAGGAGATAAAGACAAAGTTCGCAAGTTACGATTTCCAGGGGGCAATGCTCTACCGACAGATCGAAGCGCCATTGGAGATTATTATCGGAGTCAAACAGGACCCGGATTTCGGACCAGTCATACTGGTCGGCGCCGGTGGAGTTTACACCGAGCTCCTTGAAGATATTTCCCTCCGGATTGCGCCATTAGATAAGTCACAGGCTTTGGAGATGATCTCGGTGCTTAAAATTCAAAAAATCCTGGCAGGGTTTCGAGGAAGCGCTGTTTTAGATAGTGACGCATTAGCCGAACTGATGGCAAGTCTGTCCCGGCTGGCCCTGACTTACCCTGCCTTAAAGGAGCTGGATTTCAACCCGGTTTTTGTCTTTGAAAAAGGCTGCCTGATCGGCGATACCCGCATCCTGATCTAAGCCTCTCATTGATTTTCATGAGACGCTACCTGAGATTTTATTTCCGATTCAGCAGATACACAGCGAAAACAGCAATCAACCCGCCTATTATTGTGGACAGTTGAGGCACCTCTCCTAACAGAAGCCAGCTGAAAAGCATGGCGCTGGCTGGCACCAGAAATATAAAGGAACTGGCCCGGCCGCTGCCGATTTTAGCGGCAGCCATAAAATAAACAGTGGCACCGAAGGTAGTGGCGAAAATGGAAAGGTAAAAAATAATACCCCAGAATATCCATGGTTGTCCTGTAATTGAAAGTAAGCCATGGGGTAAAGCCAGGAATAGAGCCAGCAAAGCAGAAAATGTATATAGATAGAAACTATAGGTTATAAAAGGCACACGCTGCTGTATTTTCTGGCTGATCAAGGTTAATATTGACCAGCATAAAGCAGCCAGCAGAAAGAATACATTTCCCCCTGCCAGCAATTCCCGGAGATCCAGCTTACAGATATTAAGAAGCACCGCGCCCCCGATAACACCTAACAGTAAACCGGTTTTCTGCCAGGGTCCTACTGATTCGCGGTAAATCACCGAAGCCAGACTGAAGGTTATAATCGGACTCAAGCTGGTTGTCAAAACACCGCCGGCCCCTGCCAACCCTAATTTAAGCCCAGTCATAAAAAACTGATTGTGGGTTATCATGACTACTGCACCTAAAATCAGCAAAAACAAAGATCTTTTTTCTATTCGCAGGGGCTGTTTGAAGATGAACAGCAAAGGAATAATTGAAAGAGAGGTAATAAAATACCTCCAGAATATAATGACCTCCACCCTGGCCAATCCGGTAATCAGCTTTCCTGAGGGCCAGCTCCCGCCCCAGGTTAACATAGCCAACACCATCAGGAAAATAAAACCAGCGGTGGATAGTCTTCTGGTCATGTGATTTCCTTGAGAAGTATATGATTATTTTATTTTGGCGAAAGCTGAAACCTGCATTATCTGGAGATCGTCAATCCAGTATTCCTGAGGGCACTCAAATACTAATATACCCCGCGCGGGCAGTTTCCTGTTAAGTTTAACCATCTTGTTTCTTTTCCCATCTATAAAGAGAGTTAAAGAATAATCCTCCAGCACGATAACCATATCGTACCA
>DRHE01000437.1 GCA_011049745.1 Spirochaetales bacterium
GATCATAGACGTATTGCCTATATTTCAGGTGACAAAGCCCTGAGCTCCAGTCAAGAACGTCTCTTCGGTTACCGGCGGGCTAAAGAGCTTTTCGACCTTTTGGATGATCCGTCACTGCACATTGAGTGCAATGGGAGAATCGATCAAGCTCATGAGGCAATGAATAGAATTCTCGACAGCAGTACCAGGCTGACAGCCGTAATTACGCACAACGACGTCTTTGCTTTAGGGGCCATGGATGCCATAAAGCAGAGGGGGTTAGCCGTGCCGGAAGACATCAGTGTCATCGGTTTTGATGATATCGCTATGGCCAGGCAAATGGTGCCGTCCCTGACCACGGTACATGTTCCAAAACACACTATGGGTATAATGGCTGTGCGCCGGTTACTTCACATCACCGAAGGCAAGGAGTATCCTAATAAAAAAATCCTTATTCCGACAAAACTGAAAATCCGTAATTCAACAGCATCCCCGAAAGAGTAATGATTATAAGAAGGAAAAAAATATGACATCCCGCGAAAGAGTCAGACTCACTTTAAATCACCAAAAACCGGACAGGGTGCCGCTGGATCTTGGCGGCACCCAGGTTACCGGTATTCAGGCGCTTCTTTATAAAAAACTGAGAGAGGCGCTTGGTGTACGGACCGGCGGGCTGGTCAGGGTCTATGAACCCTTTCAGATGCTGGCCGAGGTAGAGGAGGAAATCAGAAGGACCTTAGCTATCGACATTGTGGGCATCACTTTTCCGCAGACTATGTTCGGTTACAAAAACGATAACTGGAAACCCTTTACCATGTTCGACGGAACGGAAGTGCTCGTTTCCGGTTTTATGGAATATGATGTTCTGCCCAACGGTGACATTGTGCAATATCCTCAGGGGTGTCGTTCGGCTCCGCCTTCAGCAAAAATGCCAAAGGATGGTTTTTACTTCGATAATATTATCCGCCAGCAACCAATTGAAGAGGATTCACTGGATCCCGCAGCATGGGTGGATCAGACATACAGCCTGTACAGTGATGAAGATCTTAGGTTTCTGGAAGAAGCTGCCAGGTACTATTATGAAAACACGGAATATTCCCTGGTGGGTAATTTCTGGGGTGCCGGACTTGGGGATATTGCCTTTGTGCCCGGCCCGAATATAAGCCATCCTATTGGTATTCGCGATCTGGAAGAATGGTTTATTTCTTTCATCAGCAGAAAGCAATATATCCAGGATATATTCAACATTCAGCATGAGCTGCAGATGAAAAACCTGAAGATGTATCGGGAAGCTGTCGGCGACCGGTTGGATGTGATTGTTATGGGCGGTACAGATTTCGGCTCCCAGAATGGACCCTTTTTTGCCCCGCAGACATACAGAGAAATGTTCAAGCCCTTTCACAAGATCATGAATGACTGGGTTCATGCACATACAGAATGGAAAACCTTTTACCACACCTGCGGTGCGATCGTGGAGTTTTTCGATGATTTCACTGAAGCAGGAATGGATATTCTAAACCCGGTCCAGATCTCGGCCGCCCGAATGGATCCTGCTTTTCTTAAGAGCAACTATGGTGATAAATTTGTCTTCTGGGGCGGCGGCGTGGATACCCAGAAGACCCTGCCCTTCGGCACACCTGAAGAAGTGCGGCAGGAAGTTGAAAGGAATATCAGCATTTTCAGTAAAGAGGGCGGATTCGTATTTGCCTCAGTCCATAATATTCAAGCCACAGTCCCTCTTGAAAACCTGCTGGCTCTATTCCAGTCTTTCAGGGAATTTCGTTGAAAGACCGGCTATATTGCGAGCTTCCACTGTTATTTCATAATGTATGAATCGTTGAACAACTTCAATAAAAAGGAGGCTGAATAAAACCGCGGGGCGGAAGCGCTATTTACCGAAAACGGGATAGCTTGCTCCTGGGTCGTATTCCCCGCTCCGTCTCTCGCCTTCTATGCTGGGGATCTCGAACACTTGCCCGGGAAAGATCAAATGGGGGTTATCGCGATACTTGAGCTTCGACTTATTGGCCTCGTAAAGGAGCCGCCATTTGGTGCGGTCATTGTAGATAAAAGGATAACCGGCGATCTTGTTCAGGCAATCACGCTCTTTTGGGATAAGACGGACTTTATAATATTTGGGCAAGAGAGTTCCCGATTTCGCCTCTGCCAGAAGGGTCAGTACTTCTTTAGAATATTCAATACTATTTTCGTACTGATCTTCGGTAAAGCTCTTTTCAGCAGCCTCTAAACCTGCCAGCGCCTGTTGATAAGCCTGCTGATACTCCGGATTGATTCCGGATGACTTGAAATAGGCAACCCGGCTGCGGGCATTCTTGAGCCAGCCATTTGCCTTGTACCAGAGTATTCTCTGGGCAATATAAGCATTGGACCTGGCAATATAGATCCCGGCTTCTTCTGAGTATTCATAAGCTTTGTCGTAGTCTCCGGCGGCATGGGCATCTTTGGCCAGTTGCTGCAGTTCTATTGCTTTTTTATAATCGGGATTATCCAGCAGTGATTGTGCAAAAAGGCTCTGGCCAAAGGCCAGAAGACTAAGGATCGAAAATATAACAAATATACCTCTGTTCATGGCTTCCTCTCTTTCTTAAACAGTATGATCTATTAAAGGCGGCAGTAAAAGCTTACTGGCCTGTCTGCAGCTCTTCATCCCCGGCCCTGGCCTGCTCCTCAAAATCTTTTATGCTCTCTTCGGATGAATTCATAGCCTGTTCCGCCTTCTCTTTTTTCTCTTTAGTTTTTTGGTAGAGATCCTGGAAGAGCAATTTTGCTTCATCGAAGAGGGCTACCGCCTGTTCATACTCGCCGGCGTTTTGCGCTGCCAGTGCCTGGTCATACTTTGTCCTGGCTGCCTCATATTCTTCTTTCATAGCTACCTGGGCTTTGATACCCTCTGCCTGCTTCACTATCGCTTCTGTTTCCTCCTGTTTCTTTTCCGTAAGCAGCGGAAAACCTTTTGCCATTACCGCTTCATAGCCGGTAATGGCTTCATCCAGGGCTTTTTTCGAACTGGCGTTGTCTGTTTTGTATGTCGCTTTTCCATCTTTCAGCTTCTGCTCGGCCTGGCTGTATTCATTCGGTGCATAATCTGCCAGGTTGTATTTGTCTGCCTGAGCCTTCATATTATTGGCCCGGGTGTACTCTGTCTCGGGAAGAGCTGCCTTTGTATCTTCCTCTGCTTTCGGGGCTGTGGAGCAGGAACTGAAAATCAGGAGTATGGCAAATATTATTACTGAATATTTCATATGGGTTACCTCCGCGTGTGTATTGTCGGGGCTTGTTCAATAGGATGAGTATAAAGGATACCGCAAGATTTACAAGGGCTTGATGCAGGTTCTTTAATAAGAAAAAACAGATGCAAGTTCAATATTGAGTCCGGTTAGGAGGGGTGATTCAAGATTATCGTTCATTGAAAAACTGGAAGAAATGACGTACTCTTTGCCAACCAGCGAATATACTTCAATACTCTTTTCCCCGGGATCGACAATCCAGTATTCTTTTACTCCATACTTGGCATAGAGCTTTTTCTTCTTTATAAGATCATTATATGCCGTTGACTCTGAGAGTATTTCCACTACCAGGTCCGGAGCACCCTGAACGTTTTTTTCACCGATTATATTAAATCTTTCCCCGGAAATATAGAGAATATCCGGTTGTAGCACATTCTCGTTATCAAGGCAGACATCATATGGGGCGTCGAATACTCTTCCTGTTTTTTTCTCCCTGACGAATTTTTCCAGTTCATATTCAATATTCTTTGATACCCATTGATGGTAGGTTACAGGAGAGGGTGTCATTATCAATTCTCCTTCGATAAGCTCGTACCTTTTATCATCCTGTGTTTTGAGATAGTCGTTATAGGTAAGCTTTGTTTTTTTGGCTACAGGAGTTATCATAGCAATCCTCTGATAATAAACTTATCATTCTGCTTCTCAGGAGTCAAGCAAGGGTTGCTGTTATCGTTATACCGAAATATTTGATTAGATCAGTTCCTCGCAGACAGATACTGAAGATCATTATGATAGAATCGCGGCCACTATCTATTTTCCTATAATCTTGACACACACATCCATTTGTGTATAGTATTGTGTAGGAGAATGATCATGCCCACAAATCTAGCTATTGAAGATAATCTGATTATTGAAGCCCAAAAATTAGGAAAGCACAGAACCAAGAAAGATACAGTCAATGAAGCGTTAAAAGAGTATATCCAACGGAGAAAGCAGTTGGAAATCATCCGGATGTTCGGCAAGATTGATTATGATAAGAATTATAACTACAAATCCGGTAGGACTCGAAAGCGAGTGAAAGCGAGTAAAAGCGAACGGTAGTGAATGTATTAGTCGATACATCTATATGGTCTTTGGCATTCAGGCGAAAAAAGCTGAATCACAACGAGAAGGAATTAACAGTGGAGCTTACTCATCTTATTGAAGAAGTAAGAGCTTTGATTATTGGACCTATTCGTCAAGAAATCCTGTCTGGAATATCAAATAGCAGCCAACATGCTCTTTTGAAAAAACAATTGAAGGCTTTTGATGATGTGCCAATTACAACGGAAGATTATGAAACAGCGGCAGAATTCCATAATATTTGCAGACAAAGCGGCGTGCAAGGTTCACATATAGATTATTTAATCTGTGCTGTTGCTTACAGGCATGGGACGTCAATCTTTACTACGGACAGAGATTTTATGATGTTTTCAAAGCATCTCGAAATTGAATTGTATGAGCCGCGGGCTATAACCTGATTTTCGCCAAACTTCGGTACAATAATGGTTAAATGGTGTAAGAGCAGATTTTTATGATGATGGAATCTAGATGAAAATAGAATTTTTATCCGGAAAATATATGATCAGGGACTGGCAGAGAGATGATGCAGAATCTGTTTCCGGGTATGCCAACAACCGCAAGATCTGGATCAACCTGCGTGATATTTTCCCCCATCCCTACACAATGGCAAATGCCGAAGCCTTTCTATCTATAGTAATGGAAGATGACCCCAAAACGGTATTTGCTATAGCAAATGAGGTGGAGGCAATCGGCAGTATCGGCCTGATGGTTGGCAAGGATGTGCATCGTTTTACCGCTGA
>DRHE01000438.1 GCA_011049745.1 Spirochaetales bacterium
AAGTTGCCGCCGTGGAAGTTTATCAAAGCGAGGTACTTTATGGACCAGGAGCCCACAGATTCAGCTATTTCGCAGATCATACTCTTGAGGGTTTCCGGCCTCAAGGTTACGGTGCCGGCAAAGTCCCGGTGCTCCAAAGAGGTGGAATAGGGCAGAGGATTAAGGAGTACGGCATCGAGTTTCTCTGCAACTGACGTGCTTACTTCCCGCGCAAAGAAAAAATCCGTTTCCAGGGGCAGGTGGGAAGAATGCTGTTCAAAGGAGCCGACTCCCAGTATGGCGAGCTCTCCGGCTTTTTCCCTGACCTCAACAGTGGTATTCTCCGGCCCGATCATAGATCAGCCTTCCTTCTGTATTAGATGCAGGGCAAAACCCGATACCTGCGGCTTGATATAGATCTCCTTTAACAGGCCATTCTTCTTAACAGCCGTATCCTGCTGCACAGAGACTCCTATTCTCTGCAGAAAAGCTACAGCACGGTTAATATCATTGACAGCTATGGCAATATGGCCTCGTTCACCCAGGGAAGGGGAATTTTTTATTTCAAAGCTTTCTCCCGCTGCAATTCTCTCATCTTTTTCGATCAGGGGAAAGTTGAAGAGCCGTTTGAGGAGCACTCCCGACTCACGCGCCTGGTCCAGGTTATTCTCATTGAAGCCCAGGTGAGCAAGCTCAAAACCAACCATCAGAGAAAGAGCTTCCCTGGTTAACCTGGTGATCTCAGCGAAGTTGCCTGCGGAAATAAGCGCCGGTTTTACCATCCAGCTGCCGCCGCAGGCCAGGATGCGGTTAAAGGATAGATAGCTATTCAGGTTTGAGGCATTTATACCGCCCGTGGGAATAAATTTGATACCGCCATAGGGAGCGGCCATGGCTTTAAGCATGGATAGACCCCCCGATGGTTCGGCTGGAAAGAACTTGACCACTTCAAGCTTTCTTGCCAGGGCCATCTCGATCTGGGTCGGGTTGTTTATACCCGGTGTAACGGGGATGATCTTTTCAACACAGTAGTCGACAACTGCCGGGTTAAAACCGGGTGAAACTATAAATGCTGCTCCTGCTCCTGTTGCTTTTTTCACCTGATCAATGGTAAGCACAGTGCCGGCGCCCACAAGTAATTCAGGCAGTTCCCGGGTCAGGACAGCGATAGCCGCCTCTGCCGCATCGGTTCTGAAGGTTATCTCGGCAATCGGTAGATTCGCCTCAAGAAGAGCTCTGCCCAGGGGAAGAGCGTGTTCAGCCTTTTCTATCTTTACCACCGGCACCAGGCCAAGTTCACCGATTTTCTTCAGTACTTCATCCATTTTTGAACCTCCTTAAACATTGTTAACCGGGTAAGCAGGTTTTCCGCCCTGGAGAACCTCAAGCACATTCCTGGCTGCTTTGGTTTTCAGATCCACCAGTGATTCCTCGCTGTACCAGCCGCTGTGATCGGAAAGGATTACATTGTCCAGTTCCCTTAAAGGGCTTTCCTTGGGGAGAGGCTCATTCTCAAATACGTCGAGACCGGCATAGCCTATTCTGCCGTCAGCCAGAGCCGCGGCCACCGCATCTTCCTGCAGCAGGGGACCGCGCGACGTGTTGATCAGAATGAGGTTTGGTTTTACCAGGGAAATCTCCTTTTTACCGATCATTCCTTTGGTTTCTTCAGTTAAAGGAGCGTGAATGGAGATATAATCTGATTCGCGGAGCAGGGTTTCCAGGTTCTCCGGTGTTCCTCCCAGCTCTCTGATCTGTTCGGCCTTTACATAGGGATCGTATACCAACACTTTAGCCAGGCCAAAGCCGCTAACCTTGCGGTGCAAGGCGCGGGCTATGGCGCCGTAGCCGATCAAGCCCAGCACTTTACCCTTTATCCGATAACAGAGCTGATCATCCTTCAAATTCCAGCCGCCCTCTCTGATCTTTCGATCTTTATAGGAGATCTTTCTGATTGCGCCCAGAAGCAGGGCCAGGGCCTGGTCCGATACATCCTCTAAAGAGTAATCAGGTACCCTGGCAACCCATATTCCCTTTTCAGTCGCCGCCTTTACATCCACATTATCATATCCCACGCCGTACCTGGATATAACTCGGCATTTCTTCATCTCTCTGATTACCTCAGCGGGCAGGGGGTGAAGATTAACCAGCACTCCATCCGCATCAGCCAGGGCCGCTATAGCTTCACTGCCGGAGGTAAGATTGTGTACATCCACCTGGGTATCGATTGCCTGAAGCACTTCATTTTCCTGGAGGTAGCTGCCGAAGCGATCGTCGGTAACCACTACTCTGTATTTTTTCATAGAGCAACAATAACCTCGAGTAGATTAAATGTAAAGAACAGAACAACAATATAAGGGTAAAAATCTATGTTGTGCTTGCCATGCTGAATCTGTTATATAATAATGAGCTTTTAGGAAAATTTTTAAGGAAGAGGGGGTTTGTAATGGATAAGATAAAAGTGGGGATAATAGGTTCCAGGTTTGCTGCGGATTTTCACTGCGATGCGTACAGCAGAAATGAAAATGTAGAGATCGCTGCGGTTGCCGCACCGGATAATCTTGAGGAGATCTCACGGAAATGGAATATAGCTGACACCTATGAGGATTATCGTGAAATGCTTACCAGGAAAGACATTGACCTTGTCTCTGCCTGTGTGCCCAACTTTCTTCACCATGAGATAGTTGTGGCTGCCGCAAATGCGGGCAAACATGTGGTCTGTGAGAAACCCCTGGCCACGACCGTGGAAGATGGCCGGGATATGATCGAAGTGTGTAAGAAAAACTCCACCAGGTTGTTCTACGCGGAAGACTGGTGTTTTTCACCGGCATTGAACCGGGTTGATAAGCTGATTGAAGAGGGAGGAATAGGAAAAATCCTCTATGTAAAGGCCAAGGAGGTCCATAATGGCTCCCATTCTCCCTTTGCCAAGAATAAGGAGAGCTGCGGCGGCGGCTGCTTCATTCATCTGGGGGTCCATCCCATCGGCTATATTCTCTACCTGCTGGGCAAGGGCAAGAATCCTGTTGTCGAAGCAACCGGTAAAATGAATGGCGGTGGTGAGCTGAACTTTGTGCACAAAGATAACGGGGGTGAGGATTTCGGCATGGGCATGATGAGGTTCGGGAATGGGGAATTTGCCTTTGTTGAAGGAAATTATATTACCGTGGGCGGCATGGATGACAGGGTAGAGATTTATGGTACCGAAGGATTGGTGAAGGTAGATATTACCTTGGGCTCGTCGATTGACTGCTATTCGCGGCCTGGAATATCCTATTCAATTGAAAAAACCGACCATAACCTGGGCTGGACCAAGCCCGCGGTTGATGAGTTCTATAACCTTGGTTATGTGCAGGAGCTAGAATATTTTGTAAACTGTGTGCGCAATAATGAGGGGCCTTTCTATGGGGTTGACGGGCAGGCCGGTCTGGCCTGTTTGGAAATTGTCAAAGCCTTTTATGAATCCAATGAAAAGGGTGTTACCGTAAGGGGAAGCTGGCTCTAAGTTTATACTAAGCGGGCAGGGTTTTTTGCCGAATCTTAAGTTGAGGACAGGCAAGTGGTAGATAAATATGAATCTTATTTGAAGAACCTTCCGGTAATTCCCGAAGTGGCCACCAGGATAATGAGGATCGCTGAAGATAAGCTGGACATCTCCTTTAAGGAGCTGGAAGAGATCATCAAGGTGGATCCGGGATTAACTATAAAAATATTAAGAATAGCTAATTCAGCGCTATATGCCCGGCAGCGGGAGATAAAGAGCCTGCAGATGGCCATTACCCTGTTGGGTTTCAAGAATATCAAGAGCCTGGTATTGCTGGTAACGGCCTCCAATACCTTTGCCAGGTATAAAAAAACCGCATTTTATCAATCATTCTGGAAGCATTCCATTCTATCCGCTTTTCTTGCCAAACATATTGCCCTGCGCTGCAATAAAAAAGAGCAGTCGGAAGAAGTGTTTTTATGCGCCCTGCTGCACAGTATTGGCCGGGTAGCCTTTTTTAATTCAGATCAGGAGAAGTATCAGTCAATCATAGTGGAGGCTGAAAGTTCCGGCCTGGATTTGGAAAAGC
>DRHE01000439.1 GCA_011049745.1 Spirochaetales bacterium
CCAGGGAGGCGCCGGTTTGAGCATCGCCGGCAGCGAATATGCCATCTGCGGTGGTCTGGCAGTTGTTATCCGTCAGGATATTTTCCCATTGGCCATACTGGCCGAATATCTTAAGAACCTCAACCTCTCATCAGGAAGGTTGCCGCCGGGAGTGGGCGGTCTCTGTTACTCAATTCACCGGCGGCTACGATGCACAGGTGCAGAAAGCTCACCTGGTGCGCCTGGACTGGCAACGTCCGGAAAATGGAGCTCCGGCGGTAATGGCGGAGATAACGGGAAGTGATTTTTCCATTGACGTTGATCTGGTACTCCTGGCCATGGGTTTTGTCCATGTTGAGCATAGCCGCCTGCTTGAAGATCTCGGTGTGTCATTGGACCAACGGGGAAATATCCTGACGGATAACAACTGCCAGACCACCGCAGATGGCATATTCGCTGCCGGCGATGCTCAAACCGGCGCCTCCCTGGTGGTAGGCAGTATTAACCAGGGCCGCCTCGCTGCCCAGGCTATTGACAGATACTTAAAATGAATCGCTCTTTTTTAATCGATGGTCAAAAAAAGGATCTCTTCTTCACTCGCTGATTTAGCCCGTTCAGACAGCTTTACCCGTCCGTCTTCAGCTATTGCCAGGGATGATTCCCCTTCCCAGAAAAGATCCAGGAATTCCCCTGTCAGAACGGTGGTGATTCCGGCGCCAACTCCGGCCGGCCCAATCCTGGCCGGCAGCGCCCGCATAAAAGAAGCCGCCTCTTCCGGGGTATACTTTGTCCCATTGGCCTTGATGTCGAGCCAGAGATCACTGCCGGCAAAATGCTCTTCCCAATCGCTCATAAAGGTATCCCGGCAAATTGAAAGCACTATCCGCTTTTGATTTATAGAAAAGGGAAGGGCATTCTCCATACTTCCCGGTGAGATGCCGATAATTTCCCGCTCGAATCGGGTAAGAAATACCTTGTCCTGCACATAGATGAGCCTGCCCTTATCATCGAATAAAAATGCCCTGTTGCGCAGGGTTACATCATTCTCACCTGTCTTTTTCCAGGCGAAATAACTTCCCCCGATTATATTAACCCCATGCTCTGCGGCCAGATCTGCAAACACCGAATAAATAACCCTCTCCACAAGGCCGGAATTGAAGAGAAAAAGATCGCTATAGCTTTTCAACAGGGGCTCCTGCTTCTTGATCATCTCCCAGGCTTCAGCAATGTTCGCTGCCTTCTTTATTATCCTGCTGTAAGGAATCAGCGCGATAAAAACAGAAGTGTACTCCGGGAATATTATCAGATCCGGTTCAAATTGCCTGCATTCAGCTATGAGCTCAGAAATACGCCGGCGAAAGCTTTCCACCGAAGAATAGAGATCTTCATCAATATGCAGTTGAACCGCTGCCACCTTCAGGCCGGGCCTACTGCTCTCAGAGTAGAGCAGGAATGAGCAGCACAGGCTGATCAATATCAACAGAAAAAGATGCTTTTTCAATAATAAACCTTTCAGAGGCTTTTTAAGATGCCCCTGGCTACCCGGATGCCGCTGGCCCAGGCGCCGGTAATGCCTCTGCTCGTACCGGCGCCGTCGCCTATCAGATAAATATTATCCCTGACCTGGAAATACTCATCCTTAAACTGGGGTTTATTGGCATATAATTTGATTTCCGGATAGTACATTATAGTTGCCGGGTGCAGCAATCCGGGTGTGATGGTATCCAGCATCTTCATCGCTTTCCAGATAGCACGCATGATCTTTCCAGGTACGGCCAGGCTTATATCTCCGGGAGTGCAGCTCTTCAACGAGGGCTCAAAATCATATAAGTCACCGGTAAAGCTTTCACCATTCGAACGCTTGCCCAGCCGGAAATCACCCACCCGCTGCATTAGCGGCTTTCCCCCTCCCATGAGCATTGCCTGCTGCCCCAGCATTTCGGCAAACTCCTGGCCGCTGGCCAGGGGCCGGGTAAAGCCCACTGTTTTCAACATTGCAAAATTGACCAACCCGCTTCTCTTTCTCTTTTCCGAGAAGGCATGGCCATTTACACTGAAGTAGTCCCTGCCATGACGCCCCGAGTATTTCTCTTTTACAACATAGGCCGCCCTGCTGTTGGTACAGAAGGTGCGCACTTTGTCCGGAAAATGAAACTTGGGATCATAGTAGTCCCGGACAATTGGATAATTCTCCTCCCTGGTTTCTATTCGCAAACCTATATCAACGATATTATCGATATAGTGAATCTCAAGCTTATCCATGATCTCCTGTAAAAAAGCGAAACCCCGGCGTCCAAGGGCTATTATCAGCTTTCTAAAAGTGATCTCACGTGTGTCGGTGATAACCACCGGGGATCCCTTTTTGATATCAACCATTTCCTCCTGCAGGCTGAAATTCACCCCCCTGCTTTTAAGCTTCTCGACCAGTTCTCTTATCAGAATAATACCGCCGTCAGTGCCATAGTGGGCCTGCCTGATCTCCATTAACTTTACTCCCAGCCTCTCGGCGCGGCGTTGATAAATAGAGAGATTCTTAGTGGTCATAATTTCAGGGTGAAGGTGGTTAAACATCTCAGGGAAGAGCTCTTCAGCCCCTGCCCTGTCCCAGTATTCCAGGGGAAAGCCGGTGGGAAAGGTGAAATTCATTTTGCAGTCATTGCGCAATCCCCCGCTGGTAACCTTTTCTTTATCCAGGATAATTATGTTGATTCCTGGGTCGTGCTCAGTCAGGTGAAAAGCTGCGCCAAGACCGGCGGGCCCGCTGCCTACAATTAAACAGTCACATTGCTCCATACAATCAGCCCAGGGCCACGTCC
>DRHE01000440.1 GCA_011049745.1 Spirochaetales bacterium
CGGTGAAAGTCGGTGAATGTTGTGTACCTTGGTGAAAAATGGGATGTATCAGTCGGAATCCGGCTTATCTGGTTGATTCTCCAGCAAATCATTCACTGTAACTTCTAAAGCATCTGCAATTTTCTTCAAAGTTTTTATCGTGGGATTGTCATTGGCGCCAGATTCTATTTTCACAAGCGTAGTCAGGGTGATATCCGCCAATTTGGCCAGTTTATCTTGAGACAACCCTTTTTGCTTCCTAAGTCTCTTAATGTTTTCTGAAAGCATTATATTTTACTTGACATATTTCAAAATATTACTATAAATATATTCCAATATTATTATGAACGAAATTGAATCGATCAGTTGATCTTAAAGTCCTTGGAGTAAAAATGCAAGCAGCGGTGGATTCGATTGAGAGATGCGCTATCTACACCAGAGTTTCCACAGAAGAGCAGGCCAAAGAGGGCTACTCTTTACCTGCTCAAGAGGAAAGGCTGCGATCCCACGCGAAAAATCAGGGCTGGGTGGTCTATAAAGTGTACGTTGATGATGGATATTCCGCAAGTACGAAAAATCGTCCGGCCTTGAAGAGACTGCTTTTTGACGGCTCCTTAAAAAGGTTTGATGTTGTGCTGGCCTACAAAATAGACCGGTTGTCCCGGAGCCTCAAAGATCTCATCGAGATTGTGGCCGAACTGAACCAGTTTGATATCGGTTTTAAATCCTGCACCGAGCTGATCGATACCACAAGGCCGGAAGGTCGCTTGATGTTCCATCAATTCGGTTCCTTTGCCCAGTATGAGCGAGAACTGATCAGCCAGAGAACCAGCTTCGGGATGATCAAGCGCTTAAAACAGGGCTTATGGAACGGCCTCCCGCCGTATCGGTATCGGATTGTGAAAGGCAAGCTCGTAGTAGAGCCGAAAGAAGCGGATCTGGTGAAGAGGATTTTTCAGTGCTATTTACAGAGGAATATGGGCGTGGTCAGTATCAGCAGAGAATTGAACGATTCAGGGATCAAGCCGCGAAAGGGGGCAAGTTGAAAGGGAAACAGAATCTACAAAATGATTACCAATCCGCTATATGCCGGATTCGTCCGTTGGGGAGGGGAGATGGCCAAAGGGACTCATGAACCAATTATCGACAAGCAGGACTTCGATTGTGTGCAAAAGACACTTCACCAGAGGAATCATAAGACCCGTCAGTTAAGGGGCCCGAACTACTTAACAGGGTTGGCGAGATGCGGAAAATGTGGTGCTCCGATGCATGTTACCTATCCCGGGATCGAGCCCAAAACTAAATTCAAATATTATGTCTGCAACAACCGCTATAATTTCAAGAGCTGCGATCAGGACTACATTCGGGCCAATATTCTTGAAACCAGTGTCATCAAAAAGATTGAAAAGCTGTCCTCCAGGAAAGATGTCATTTCATCTCTGGTCAAGGATTATGTCGACCATAACCACAACACCTTGCTACCGGAACTGGAACAGAAAAGGAAGGCAATTCTGAAGGAGCTTGAATCGCTCGGCACCGAGAAGGAGAAGCTGTCGAAATGGCTCTTGAGGAATGATCTCACGCCACAAACGGCGAATTACCTGAATTCCCAGGTTGACGGATTTTCAGAAAAAGAAGGAAAACTCCAGGAACGGCTGTGGGAGATCGAGGATCAAATCAATGCCGTGCATGTAATGAACTACAATGCCAAAGAGGTCTGCGATCAACTTAAAGAGTTTGTGCTAACATTCCCGGGTCTCCAAGAAGGGGAGAGGAAGTTGCTGATCGACTCGCTCATAAAAAAGGTCGAAGTCAAAAAAAAAGAGGTGACTCTCTACCTCAAGCCACCTCTCGTTTCTTTGGGGTTCCTATCCACCTCAATAGCCCCTAGGGGAATCGAACCCCTCTTTGAAGAATGAGAATCTCCCGTCCTAGCCGATAGACGAAGGGGCCGGGGTTTCTTCCCGGGGAGGACTTGAACCCCCACAACAAGATCCAGAGTCTTGCGTGCTACCAATTACACAACCGGGAAATGATTTATGGCCAGTAATTTACTAAAAGGAGCTGAAATTGTCAAGCCGGCTGGAGGTTGCTGACTGGTTGATGTTGGCTGGAGGTTGCTGACCGGTTGATGCCGGCTGGCCTGGATAGGTCGACCTGATCAGGCGGATATGTCAATCAAACCAGGAGTGGTAGAGTAATGGTGAAGGTGGTTCCTTTGAACTGTTCACTATGCACCAACAGGCTTCCCTGATGAGCGTCAATAATGCTCTTGACAATTGACATACCCAAACCGGTTCCGCCGCTGTCCGCATGCGAGAAAAAGGGTTCAAAGATTTTCTCCTGAATGGCTGGGGGCATTCCCACCCCGTTGTCGCTTACCTCAATGACAAGGCATTGTTCCTTACGTTCGGCCTTTATAGTAAGAATACCCCCCTTCAACATGGCTTTACGGGCATTATCCGCCAAATTCAGAAAAACCCTGAACATACGATGATTATCCATTATCACCGGGCCGGAAAAAGCGATTTCAGTATTAATATCAATATTCCGGGCTTTAAAACTATCAGCGATTTCCTTAACCAGGCGATCAAAAAACTCTTTTATATCAACAATAGCCATATTAAGCCGGATATCACCGCGCGAGTAATCCAACAGCTCATTTACTAAATTATTCATCTGATCAGCCTGGTAAATGATGCGGTGAGCATTTTTTTCCACCCGCTCGCTGCTGCTGCCGTGCAGCAGGATCATCTCCGCCAGGGTACGCAGAACTGAAATCGGGTTTCTGATATCATGCAGAATAAGCGAAGCAAATTTGCCCAGGTTCGATAAACGCTCGATCCGCAACAGTTCTTCCTGAGCCTCGTGCAGCTCTTTATTGGCAGCTTCCAGTTCCAGGTTACGCTTTCTCAAGCCCTCTACAAACAGGCTGTTGCTGCGGCGGACCATAGAAGATACTGATCTCATAATTGAACGGGATATGGCCGGATTCTCCTGGAATACCTGCTGAAAGTCAGGCTGATCGATATATGCCAGCCTGGAAAACTCTTTAGCGACCAGAGTTGCGCTTCTGGGAAGCTCATCAATTAAGGCCATCTCCCCGAAAAGATGGCCCCGGCCATGCACTGCAAGCAAATCCTTTCGCAGATCGCTATAATCCTTCCAGACTTCAACAGCGCCTTCTAGTACGATATAGAATCTATCGGCAGGGCTGCCCTCTTTGAATATTATTTCACCTTTCTGATAACTGATTTCATGACATACTTTTTGTATCTTTTCTATTTCCTGGTCGCTTAAATCCTGGAAAAAATAAACACTTTTTAGGAATTGAAAAAGATCCTTCATTTAAGAATCGTCGGCTTTGTAGAGTCCCTCAACATACTCTTTAGTGTTGTCAATTTGAACATGGCTGATGGTACAACGTCCCTCCAGAACAACACCATCCTGAATAATCAACTCAGGGGTCTTGATATCGCCAAGTATCCGGGCCGTAGGCAGCAATAGAATACGGCGGGAAGCGGCGATGTTTCCGATTACACCTCCCTCCACAACCACACTGGTAGCTTTAATTTCAGTTCGTACTCTGGCATTTGGACCAATCTGCAATTGATCTACTAACAGAATATTGCCTTCAAATTTACCGTCGATCCGCATGCTTCCCTTTACCAGGAAACGTCCGTCAAAAAACGATTTTTCACCTATTGTCGAGTTGGCTTCAATATCAATCTGCACTCTATTTTACTCCTCAGCTTTAACCTGGGGAATGTTAAGGTATAGAACTACTTCCCTGCAAAAATCTCCTAATTTCACTAAAGCATCTTCAACTTTAACACCCTCAAGATATTTATTACCCTCCAATTTATCAAATTCCATTACCTCATTACCGTTTAAGCATTTCAAGCCGTCTTCCTGCAGGTCTTCAATAAGATCTTTGGAGAATTTCACCAGGCTCCTGAAAAACCGGTCGCCGTCAAGAAATAGATTCCTTTTCTTCTTAAAAGAGCGCTGCCGCATTTCCTTTTCATGGGCACCCTCAAAGCTGTCAATGCGGGCAGCATCTTCCTTGAAATCCTTCAGCCGGTGGGAAATACTGCCAAAGCGATGGTAAAAACTGTCCCGTTCTATTGAATGCTTAAAATCCAGC
>DRHE01000441.1 GCA_011049745.1 Spirochaetales bacterium
GGCTATATATTGGCCGATACTTTCCTGCGATTTTCTGTCCAGCATGCGGACGCTGTTATCTATACTGAATCCTGAATGTTTCCAGGAGAGCATATTTTGAGCGAAATCATCGTTAATGAGCTCCTTTTCCACAAACAGCCAGATGACTTTTCTCCGAAAATATTCGGTCATTTTCTGTAGTCCGGCAAAGGGAATAGAAACGAACGTTCCATAAAAGCAATATAACGCAAGTTGACAATATAAACAAATAAAATAATGTTTACTATTTTGTCTTGACAAAGTAAGCAAACATTGTCTATAATCTGATTATGCGTACGGAAGCTAATAAAAACTACCCACAGAAAGATAAAAAGATGGTATCTATTTTCATCCGGGACATCCCCAGGGAAGTCCGTGATAGCTTCAAGGCGCTATGCGTGATCCGGGGAATCACAATGCGGCAGGCCCTAGTCGACATGATGCTGCAGGCTCTGGAAGGGTCTCCGATCCCCGTTCCAGATATTACAGAGGAATGGCTCAGTTTACGCCCTGAAAAATAATAGATAACTACTGGACTGTTGCTAGCAGGGCACGACTTCTCCGGGACTTCCACCGTCTTAAGGGATTCTGAAATCCGGCAATCCGGAAACATGGAGCGATTGGGTTTATGGAGTAGGGTAGAGGATGCTACCTGGACTGGCGGGTCAGCCAGATAGACCCTGCAGCGGTTTCGAACTGCCTCTGAAGGAGAATCAGAAGAAATTTAGAGTTAATGTGCATTCAAAACCGGGAATGTGGAAGTCCTACAAGGGCTACGTCGATATCGCTGCGTCGACAATTCATCAGGCTGTTTCCAGGGCGATGGAAAAACTTCTCGGCGGAGCGTTTCCAAATCGGCCCAAAGGAAGCTGAATCGTAGACAGCGTGAAGATTAACAGGCTGAAGTTTGAAGCGGAGGAATATCAATCAGGATAACGCATCCGCCCCGGTGCTGCCGCAGTATCGAGGCTGTTTTCCCGGAGCAGCTGCTCAAGCAGGAACCGCTGCAGAGAGACGGAAAAGTGTACCAGGAAAAGGGGAAGAAAGATAGTAGAACGTGGAAATTATCAGACAAATACGTGTACCAGTGAAGATGTTAGAGATAAAAACAAAACAGGAGGACGTGATGATTAAGAACGAAAAGGGAAGGATATGGGTTAACAGAATTTTTGCATTCTTGGTTGGGGCATTGTTGATTTATGCTGTAATGAGCCTTTCTATAGTTAAGAATGTCAAAGTAGAGAATGAAGCACTGAAGAAGGAACTCTACGAGGCAAGTCGGCTCTTGACTGATGCGAAAGGGTTTTACGAAAACAAAAATTACGGCGACGCGATGAAAACACTGGAGACTCTGTTTGAAAAACACCCGGGTTCAAGTGAAATGGGTGAAGGCAAAACGCTGTATGCTGAGATTGAAGGAGAGAAAAATGCGCTGGACAGGAAATGGGAAGCAGCAGTAGGCGCGATCCGGGAAGAATGGGCAATAACGATGGCTGCGCAATTGAGAGCCAAGTTTGAAAAAGACAAAGAGACCCTGGAAAAAAACATGGACGATGTCTTGAACACCGAGTGGGACAAGATGAAAGACAAAATCAGAGAAGAGTGGGAAAAGTAGTAGTAATACGCACCGAGTGCCGTTGGTAGCTCGGAGCTGTTAGGAGATCAGGGAAGCAGTCCCTGCTACAGCAAGGAGCTAGGGTGCAATTATATTATAGCGCCCGGCGACGTTCTGTCGCCAGGCTTCTCAAGAAGTAAACCAGCATGACAGGACGTCATGCTGGTTTACGCGAAGAAGGCAAGGAAATCAAAACAGAATAAACGTCACCGGGAAAAATGACAGGCAAAGGTATAATCTGAGGTGGGCAGGTAAGCCCGCGGATTTAGCAACCGTCCGGGTGATCGGGCACTGACGATGAGTCGCCTCTGGTGCGCGGAAGAAATCGGATGGCAATCGCCCTCCCAAAGCGCTCCGCCGAGTAGTGCATCCCTTAGTACCTGCAATAGACTCGATCGCCTCGACAGTTAGGGATTCTAGGCCGTTCTCTGCCCAACGCCCGTTTTAACTTTTGCTATCATTTCAAACGCTTGGCTTCGCCCTTTTCCGTAAAAATACGCATCCAGGCACCAGGTTCCGGTGTAGAGCCGCTGCAATTGATGTCTTCATGGAGCACCCTGTGTGGGTGAATTATTACATCCGCCAGTAAAGTCATTCTTATTTTAACTATTTTTAAGCAGATATGGATTATAACCCAGAGGGAAAAAGGTTTTCACAGGCTACTAACCTCGGTAAATTCGAATATTTCCAAAAATCTAAAGGGATTCTTAAGCTATGACTGATTGCACCACGCGAATATGGTTCGCCTTATAAGGAAAATAGAAAAGGAGGATCGAATATAGAGAGCTTAAGCGGAAAGCCTTGTAATGATCGTTCAGCCCAGACAGTATTGGCTAGCTGATTACTTTTCCCTGTTTTTACGGGGTATACCCGTGTGGAAAACAACTTATTTTCTATCTTTTTCAAGATGGCGGGGGGCATTAGGAGAAATGTTATTTGCTTCGTGATATTGCGGCTTCCCGACGCTCAAAAAACATCCCTGTTTTTTGGAAGCTATTTCGCAGCATCTTAAAAAAGAAAGAAAAGCCCATCAGGATGATGGGCTCGAAGCAGGGCGGCCAATCCGTTTTGATTAGTATTTTTTATGTTATCGACGGCCATATTATCAAATTGCTCACCTTTTTAGAGTTAGTCCGTATCCTCAACCCCTCCGTTCCGTGACGCCGTCTTCTCTTTCCTTCTCTTTCCTTCTCTTCCCCACCTGTCTGGCGTCAACTATTATTTCCCTCTAGCGACAATTATTATTCCCGACCTTGCTTCCTGCCCCCCCGCGCGGGGGGGCAGGCAGGGGAGAAATGAAGAGTGGATAACCGTAGAAAGAATAGCACATCCGGGTGAAAGTCGGTGAATGGTGTGTACATTGGAGAAAAACAGTTACAATCTTAACAATTCATAGTTCATCTTAAGCGGTAGAATTAAAACCCTGTTTATAAGTTCTCTATCAGTGAATTTAAGTTTTTGATGATAATTCAATCTCTTCTCTGGAAACTACTTTAGAGTTCCGCTCTCTCTCATTTTCCCTTAAAACTTTAAAGAAAGTCTGCAAATTAAAATTCGCCCTTTTTGCAAGCTCTTCACCTGCTTTGCGAACTTCCTGTACGATTGGATCTCTCCACATAGTTTACACCTCCATTAACTCCTCTGGTGTACAAATAATTGGTGTGTGAACACGAAAAGAGTTATTGATCTTCATCAATTTTTTGACGACTTCAGCATTCGCGATATGAGCACAATTCCAAGTTACAAGATAATCGATATTATGCACGGATGCTACAGCAATATGAATAGCATCACGAGTAGACTTTTCTGGAATTTCCAATTGCTCCATATATACTTGAGCCATTTTCTCGACTTTCTTAGTCAGTTCCAAGTGAGGAAAATCTTTGAGAACCTCTAATCTTTTTTTTACTGCTTCTCTATCGCCTAACCTTGCTTCTTCTTCTACGATTTCAGAAATAAAAACCTCAAAACGTTCTACTGCTTGGGGCCACCATTATTGAGTAATTTCTTGATGAGCAAGTACTATAATGTCTCGACTTATTTTAGCAGTAAAATAGCTAACAACTGTTGTTTCAAGATATATCGATTCCTTCATTATTTTTCTACTTTAACGTACTTAAGCATATTATTAAAGACAATTAATTCAATTCCCCCTAAGGGGTGTAGGTTTGTGAAGAAGGCGCTGTAACTTTTCATTGCTTTATCTTAATATCTTACCATGTGTGTAAAATCGAGAAAAATAACATAAATTGAGCGGAGCTAAATAATGGGAGATACATGGATTACAGATA
>DRHE01000442.1 GCA_011049745.1 Spirochaetales bacterium
GTATCAAATTCCTGTTGCTGGAAAAGATCAATCCGGTTACCCTGGCGGGCAAAGAGGATTATCTGGTGGCAATGGACAGTGTAGGCGCCGGCCTGGATGAGATAGTTTTTTATGTTTCCGGCAGCAGTTCCCGGCTGACCCGGGTTACTGAAGGCAAACCCAGCGATGCCGCTATTATTGCTATTGTGGATAATATAGATATAGAGGGCAAAGCTGTTTTTCGCAAAGGTAAGGAGGGGCCATGATCTTCGGCAGGGTGGCCGGCACTGTAGTCAGCACTGAAAGAAGCGACGGTATTAAGGGCGCCAAGTATTTGCTGGTAGAGCTCTGCAGCCACAAGGCAGAGGGCAGGGGCGATTACCTGGTAGTCCTGGATGCAATGGGCGCCGGCAGCGGGGAAATAGTAATAATATCTCAGGGCAGTTCAGCACGGCAAACTGGGATAAGCGATAAGAAACCGGTGGATGCCATTGTTGCCGGTATAGTAGATTTGATCGAAGAGCAGGGTAAAATTGTCTATAGAAAATAATATTCTCAGCCGCCTGGGAGTAACGGGAACAGATCACATCAATGAAAAATGCCGCACTGTTATTGTCAGCGCGCTCAAGGATAACCCCTTATCCTTTGCCGAGGAGTACCTTTTGCGGCGAGAGTGGCATAAGATTATTGACGGACTCAAGCTGTTAATGGTCAATCACCACGCGGAAAAGGGAATCATCGCGCTCAGCAAGAGTGACCGGCCGGTAATCGCTGATCTAAAGCGCTGTGTCGAGGATTGTGATAATATTGATCTCTTCTTTATTGACGATTTTTATCCGGCCGCGGATCAGGCAATCCTGATTTACGAAATCACCGGGCAGCCCTTTTCCAGGGCAACACCGGCCGCTCTTTCCGGTTCTTTGGTCTACGATCTGCCGACTGTAATAAATATATATGAGGCGGTAACGGAAAAAACGCCTGTTACCAGACGGCTCCTGACCTGCACCGGGGAGGTAGCCCTCCCCTCATTGGTCCTTGGACATCTGGGGGTTTCCTTCAGAGAGGTAATTGAGCTCTGCGGCGGCGCCACCATAGGTGAGTATGTAATCCTTTCCGGAGCTCCGGCCCGGGGCGCTGTAATCACCGATATTGACACTCCGGTTACCAAGTCAACCACAACCATTACAGTGCTGCCTGCGGATCATGAACTGGTAAAGGAGCGCTCCCAGAGCATAGGTGCGCAGATAAGGAAAAGCAAATCGGTCTGCAATCAATGCAGCTTCTGTACAGAGCTCTGTCCCGTCTATCTGCTGGGCGATAAATTGTACCCGCACCTGATAATGCGTCAGATCGCGTATGGGCTGGCTGAGCCGGAAGAAGTAATAATGGGCGTCCTGTTATGCAGTGAATGCGGTATATGCGAGGTTTTCGCCTGCCCCCATAAACTTTCACCGCGGGCTGTAAATAAGGAGATAAAAGAGCGGTTGAAGCAGGAAGCCCAGCCTGAATCCCTTCTAAGCGGGCAAATGAACGGGCATATTGGCGACGGCCAAATAAGCGGCCAAATAAACGGCCTTATTAGCGGCCAATTGCAGCCGCGCTCGAACAGGGATTACCGCAAGGTGCCCTTTGAGCGTCTGGCCGACCTCTTTTCTGTTGGTCGATATGCAGAACCTCCGAAGATGGAGCTGTTGGAAACCACTCCCGGGCAGGTTGAATTGCTCTTTCAGGAGATGTCGGCCGCCGGTATTTTGCCCAGGGTAGAAACCGGTGAAGAAATTGAGCAGGGCAGCCTGGTTGCAGAAACTAAAATGTCCACAGGCGCGAGACTCCATACCGGTATCAGCGGCAAAGTTACTTTTTTGGATAAGGAACGGGTAATTATAAGAAGATGAGCAACGGGGTAATTGCTGTTTTAGAGTTTAATAGTATTGCTGTGGGTATCCGGGCGCTGGATGCCATTGTTAAAAAAGCACCGATAAAGGTGGTGGAAGCCAAAACAATCTGTCCCGGTAAATTCCTGATCCTCTTCACCGGCGATGTAGCCTCAACAGAGGCTGCCTTCAATTGGGGAAAAGAAACCGGTCTTAAGTTTCTGATTGATGAGCTGCTGATTACCAATCTGCATGAACAGGTTATTCCGGCGCTTGAAGGCAAAGCGGAGTGTAGGGCCTGGGATGCCCTGGGCATAATTGAGTCCTTTTCAGCAACGGCCGGCATTGAGGCCGCGGATATTGCGGCAAAGAGAGCGGACATCCAGCTATTGGAGATAAAAACCGCCTCAGGAATCGGCGGCAAATCCTATGTCAAACTTATGGGCGCTGTGGAATCTGTCGAGGCGGCCATGCAGGCGGGTGTTCAGCGGATCAAAGAGAAGGGTTTGTTGTGTTCGGAGGTGATCATTCCCCAGCCCCATCCGGATATTAAGGAGTTTATTATCCATGGAAATAAATGAAGAAAATATTCGCCGCCTGGTTGGAGAAATTGTCCGGGAACTGGATCTTTCGGGTTCCGGTGTATCAGGAGCCGGCAGTACAA
>DRHE01000443.1 GCA_011049745.1 Spirochaetales bacterium
CCATTTAAGCAGAAGGATCTACTGCCTTATTTAAAAAAGTGGCTGCCGGATGGAAGAGCTGATGGAGAAGAGAACCCGGAATCCGGGGAAACTGCTGAGACAGAGGAATTATTCGATTTTGAGAAGGCAGTTGAGACTTTTAAATAAGGCAGTAGATCCTTCTGCTTGAATGGTTTGGTCAAGAAATCATCCATGCCTGCCTGGCGGCTCTTCGCTATCTCCTCTTTAATCGCATTAGCCGTAACCGCAATAATCGGCCCTTTAAAGCCCAGAGCCCTGATTTTCTCCGTGGCCTGAAAGCCATTCATATTGGGCATCTGGATATCCATGAAAATAAGATCAAAATGCTCCCTGGAAACAGCCTTTACCGCTTCAAGACCATCCATGGCCGGCTCAACCAGGTAACCCATCTTCTCTAAAATGGTTTTAAAGAGCATCTGGTTCACCTCATGGTCCTCAGCCACCAATATTCTTAAGCTCCTCTCTTCCTTCCTGACTGCGGCCAGGGAAATAAAGGCCTTGAGCTCATCAACCTCTTCCACACCTACAGTTTCCAGATCGAAACCACTGTTTACCACCCGGAACACCTTTTCCAGCAGCTCGCCCCTCTTAACCGGTTTCCCCAGGTAACCGTCGAACCACTTGAGTAGTTTCATTTTTGCTTCCGCGCCGCTCATTCCCGCCGGGGTCTGCAGGATAAGCTTGGTGGAGTTTATAACCTTATCCGCATTAACCTCGCTGGCAAACTGCCAGCCATCCATACCGGGCATGCGCAGGTCCACAATGGCCAGATGAATATTTCTATCCGACCTTGCCCGGGAGCGCAGCACCTCCAGAGCCTCCACGCCATTCTCCGCCTCTTCTATCTCACAGCCCCAACAGCGCAGGTATCTCTTTAAAATAGAACGAACAGTAATCTTATCGTCGATAACCAATACTCTTAAGCCCTCAAAGAAAGTGTCAGAAACATCCCGAAAAATATTGGCCCTGTCCTGCTTCTCCATTACCGCCGTGAACCAGAAAGAAGCGCCTTTTCCGGCGGAGCTCTCAACTCCAATTCTCCCTCCCATCAGCTCTGTTAAATTCCTAGCAATAGTGAGACCCAGACCGGTGCCGCCGAATTTTCTGGTAGTCGAGGAATCCACCTGAGAAAATGATTGAAAGAGCTTCTCCTGCTTTTCAGGAGAAATACCAACCCCGGTGTCGAATATGGTAAATTTAAGAGTAGTCAGGTGGCGGTCCTCTTTCAGGGCTTTGACACTAACCAGGATTGATCCCCTGGCTGTGAATTTGACCGCGTTCTTAACCAGGTTGACCAGTATCTGCCGCAAGCGCACCGGATCACCCTGCAGCATGTGGGGCGTCCTTGGATCAATATAAATAGCGAGCTCCAGCCCCTTTTTATGGGCTTCCAGTGTGACTATATCTACTGCCTCTTCGATTATTTTATATAGATCGAAATCTATAGATTCCAGATGGAGTTTGCCGGCTTCGATCTTGGAAAAATCCAGAATATTGTTTATCAGGCTGAGCAATACATCCGCTGAAAAACGCACCTGTTCACCATACTCCTGCTGCTCTTCATCCAATTCCGTATCTAAAAGCAGTTCCGTCATTCCGGTTATGGTATGGATAGGCGTTCTTATTTCATGGCTCATATTGGCCAGGAACTCAGATTTGGTCTTAGTATCTATCTCTGCTGTCTCCTTTGCTCTCTTTAATTCCTCTTCATCTCTTTTGCGCCTGGTAATATCTTCAACCACCGCAAAAGCGAAATAATTGCCTGTCCTGCTGTCCTTGACTAAAGAAACACTTAACCGCCACCAGGCCGTCTGACCATCAGTGCGCAGATAACGGACCTCTGACTGGAAGTGATCCTCCTCGCCGGATAACAGCTTCTGCAAGCTGGTTTCAAAGGCAAAGACATACTCAACATGGATAAATGGTGAGAGGCTGGAATGTTTGAGGCCCTCTTCATCATAACCGATCATCTCTCCCAGGATCTTATTAATCCGTAAAATACGGCCTTCTCTATCCAGAACGAGCATACCTACAATTGTGTGGCTGAAGATATCCTCAAAACAGTGCTCTAAATCCATGAAATCGATCAGAAATTTCGTTTCAATATTTCAGTAGTTTTCTTAAAGATTCCGCCGGGACTTATAGGCTTGGTCAGGTAACTCCTGACACCAGATCGAATTGCCCTTACTACCGTATCTCTCTCCTTGACCGCGGATAGCACAATAACCGGTATTTCCACCTTTTTCTCTTTGAGATATGCCAGAACACCAAAACCATCCAGAACCGGCATCTGGAGATCCAAAAAGATCAGATCGAAAGTCTCATTTTCCAGGGCTTCAACAAATTTCCGGCCGTTATCATAGGGTTTTACCTGCCAATCGGTTTCGGAAAAGGCTGTTTTTATCAATTCCTGTATTACCAGATCATCATCTACTACACCTATAGTAATATCCTTTATCTCATCGGCAAAACGCAATTGTATGGTTTCCTCTTTCCTGCTTCTGGGCGCTTGAGAAACTAAAAAATCCGACTTTACTATGTTCATACCGTCATCGATAAAATCTGAGACCTTAATTCCCAGAAGACCATCCATAGCTTTGCCTAAGTTATCGGTAATCTCAATTTTACCGAAATCGGAATGGCCCTGGATAAAAGCCTTAACCTGCTGTGAAGAAGCAAGGATCTTTATCGCTTTTGCCGGAGAACGGGTAGCGCCGACAATATTTTCAAAGAGGACCTTCAGTTTACCCGCATCAGCGCTTTCTATCTGGATATCGGACATCATAACCAGCACTTTAGGAACCCTCACTTTATAAATCTCCAGGAGCTCT
Source organism: Spirochaetales bacterium (assembly GCA_011049745.1). GTDB lineage: Bacteria > Spirochaetota > Spirochaetia > SZUA-6 > DRHE01 > DRHE01. Next base: position 2,853 of record DRHE01000443.1, read on the forward strand.
CCGATTTTGTACTTGAGAAGATCTATTTTCTCTCTGTTCAGTCCCCTGGCAATTTCAATGAAGAGTATTTCATCATTAAAATGTGCTTCGATTATACAGGGGGTACTATCAATTTTCAGTTCTATTCCCAGAATTGAAGCAACTGCCTCTATCAGGGCATCCATTTTAACAGGTTTGGTAAAAAATTTAGTTACATTATATTTAGCCACTTCCAGTAGTTTCGGCTTGTCAATTTTCGAAGTAGCCATAATAAGAGGGGTGTTGGTAGTATTGGGATTCGCTTTTTTTTCTTTCAGGATCTCCAGACTGCTCACTCGGGAAAGGTAATAATCCATGATTATCAGGTCAGGAAGGCTGTTCTTCATCTTTATCATACCATCGAAACCATTCAACGCTACAATCACCTCCAGGTTGTAGGTTGACAGTTTTTTCTTTAAATAACTGCGAATGAGTTCTGATTCGTCAATAACTAATACTTTAAGCATTTCATTTTTCTCCTATAATAAGAGAATAATAGATCATATCCCCATAATTCCTTACCGGTCAAGGCTATCTGCTCGCCGGCTATTATATAATCGGTATGAAGCACCATAATACCTATTGCTTAAATTATTCTCCACTCTTATTGAATTCTAGCCTAAATTATGGCATAATCATTTTATGGCAGCTACTAAATCCATCATTTTCATAATTGTCACCATCTCTCTTACATTTATGAATAGCTGTTCCATCAATAAATGGGCAGTCAACAGGGTTGCGGATATGCTCTCAAGCGGCGGCGGCACAGTCTTTTCCGGTGATGATGATCCGGAACTTATCGCCGCTGCCCTGCCCTTTGCTTTGAAGGTCTATGAATCCCTGCTGCAGAGTACCCCCGATAACACAGAACTTCTGCTGGCCACCGGCAGAACCTTTATTATGTATGCCAATGCTTTTGTTGATACTCCTGCTACAATGCTGCCTGATGAAAACTTTGAACAGCGCAGTAAGATGAAAATGCGCGCAAAAAGACTCTATTTAAGGGGCAGAGATTATATTCTTAAGGCGCTAGCGATACGCTATGATCAATTCTCAAGCTTTATGGTATCAGGACCGGATGAAACTGTTCTTGAAAGAATGGTAATCAATGATGTGCCCTATCTTTACTGGGCAGCCGCCGGCTGGATGGCCGCTTTCAGCACCGATCCCTTTGATATGCGCCTGGCTCTTTCCCGGCCCAAAGCACTGGCACTGATGGAGCGTGCCTTTGAGCTTGATGAAGCTTTTCAGAAAGGCGCTATTCATGAATTCTTTATCTCTTACTATGGGGCTTTACCGGCTTCCCTGGGAGGCAGCAAAGAGAAAGCCCTCTTCCATTTTAACCGGGCCCTGGAACTGTCAGGCGGCTTAAACTCCGGACCCTATGTGGCTCTGGCCGGCAGTATCGCTGTTAATGAACAAAATGTAGAAGATTTTATCAATCTGCTGAATAAAGCCCTGGAGATCGATCCTGACAGTAATCCGGAAAACAGGCTGGCAAATATATTAAGCATGAGAAAAGCCAGATGGATGCTCGATCATATAGAAGACTATTTTCTATTGCCAGGTGATATAAACGATAATTCCATAGATAAAGGAAGCGAAGCACAATGAAGAGTACCGGTAAAATTATTGCTGTTTTATTTTTGCTGATAATACTGGCAAACCCCATTGCCGCCTTGACCATAAAATTGGGCAGCCTGGCGCCGGTGGGCTCCCCCTGGGACAATGCCTTAAGAGAGCTGGCTGCTGAGTGGAAGAAAATATCCCGGGGGCGGGTAAACATGAAGATCTATCCGGGAGGTATAGTCGGCGATGAACCTGATATGCTGCGCAAGATCCGCATACGCCAGTTAGATGCCACCGCCATTACCGGCATAGGCATGACCCATATCGCACCGAATGTCCTGGCCGTGCAGCTGCCCATGCTGGTGCGCGATGACGCCGAGCTGGACTACGTGCTTCAGAAGATGCAGCCGATTTTTGAAGAGGAATTTGAAAGTAAAGGCTTTAAAGTGATCCTCTGGACAATGGCCGGCTGGGCCCACTTCTTTGCCAAAGAGCCTATTGTCTATCCTGAGGATCTTAGGAACCAGAAATTCTTCATTACCGAGGGCAGCAGCAACGATGCACAGGCCTGGAAAAAGATGGGCTTTCACGTAGTTCCCCTTTCGGTAAACGATGTGCTGCCGGCGCTGCAGAGCGGCATGATTGATGCGGTAACCACTACACCGCTGGCCGCTGCGGCACTGCAGTGGTTCGGCCTGGCCAAGAATATGTGCGGCCTCAGATGGGCGCCCATGATCGGCAGTATTGTTATCTCCACCCGCACCTGGGAGCGTATTCCTGAAAGTATGCGCCCCGAACTGCTGCAAGCGGCCAATAAAATCGAGAGATCCTTAAGGGTTGAAGCCGCAAAGATCGAAGCACAAGCCATGGAAATAATGAAAGAGAACGGCCTGGTTATAAACCCTATTCCTCCGGAAGCGGAAAAGGAGTGGCGGAAAATTGTGGATAACGGCTTAGACATGCTGATTGGCAGGAGCTTTGACCGTAAAACCTACGACCTGGTCAGGAGCCATTTGAAGGATTATCGCGATAAGCATGCCCCTTAAAAGAATAGTCTCCCTCTGGCATAAAGCAGAAAACAACCTTGCCTATTTAGTACTTATCCTGATCGCTCTGGTTCCCACACTGGAAGTGATTGCGCGCGGTGTTTTCAAAACGGGCATTCCCAGCTCCGCCAGATATATCCAGCATTTGATACTATGGATCGCCTTTGCCGGAGGAATGATTACCTCGCGGGAAGGGAAACACTTATCCCTCTCCGCCGGTGTTGAGCTTTTAAAGCTGCCGGTAAGAGAGCTCATCAAGACGGTAACCGCTTTTATCTCGGTAACTGTAACCACGGCACTCACCTTAAGCTCATTATCACTGCTGCTCATCGGTTTTGATCCTGATTTGAGAGTAGGAATTTTTTCCATACGTTTTGCCCTTTTAATCC
>DRHE01000444.1 GCA_011049745.1 Spirochaetales bacterium
ACGCTACATGGGCACCGGCAGGGTCAGGATGGTCTACTCACCAACTGATCTGCTTGATATGGCACTTAAGAGCGAGAAACCGGTAGTCTTTTTGGGTATCGGTTTTGAGACCACCATTCCCACTATAGCATCAGTATTCCTGAAAGCAGAGCAGGAAAAGATAGCCAACCTCTTTCTCTACACCGCTTTTAAGGTAATTATTCCCGCGTTGCGGGCGCTTCTCGATATTCCGGATCGATACCTCGACGGCTTTCTATTACCAGGCCATGTTTCGGCAATTATCGGTACAGAGGCGTATTCCCTTCTCGAAGAACCAGGGGGAGTGCCCGGAGTAGTAGCCGGCTTTGAACCTGCGGATATGCTCTTTGCCATACTGCTTATCCTCAGGCAGATCTCCAGGGGTGAAAACCGGGTGGAAAACGGCTATCCCCGGGTGGTAAAAGCAGATGGAAATCCCCGGGCCCGCGAAATTATGGAGAGACTGCTTACACCCGGCAGCGAACCCTGGCGTGGCCTGGGAATAATCCCTGACGGCAGCAGGAGACTCAAAGATGAGTTCCGCCGGCTCGACGCAGATGTGGTATTCGATCTTCCCGAAATCAAAGACTACGATCCCCCCGGGTGTATCTGCGCCTCGGTAATACTCGGTAAAAAATCACCGGTTGACTGCAGCCTCTTCGGCAAAAAATGCACACCGGAAAACCCGGTGGGCCCCTGTATGGTCTCTTCCGAGGGCAGCTGCGCCGCTTACTTGAAATATGGAGATTGAATAACATGTCGAATGAAAATCATATCCCCTTTATCAAGCTGGAACACGGCAGCGGCGGCGCCCTTTCTCGCGACCTGATCGATCAGCTTATCTTTCCCATTTTCAAGAATAAATATTTTTCCCAGCTCTCCGACGCAACATCCTTCTATTTGACTGAAGAGGCCTTGATTACCACAGACAGCTACGTTATCGATCCCCCCTTTTTTCCCGGGGGCGATATCGGCAGGCTGGCCGTATTCGGTACCTGCAATGACCTTGCCGTGTCGGGAGGTAAACCCCATTACATCACCCTGGCCCTGATACTCGAAGAGGGATTTGCCCTGGCCTCTCTGGAGAAGATATTGAGATCAGCACTCAAGGCAGCAGAAGAGGCGGGAATAAGCGTGCTCACCGGGGACACCAAAGTAGTGCCCAGGGGCAAGGGCGGCAACATATTCATAAATACTACAGGAGTCGGCCGGAGAGTTTTCCCCTTTCCCCTGACTCCGCAAAGCATTAGAAGCAGAGATGTGGTTATTGTGACCGGCCCTTTAGGCTCCCACGGCATAACTGTGCTGGCGGCCAGGGAAGAGCTTAAGGTGGCTAAACATCTGAAAACCGACTGCGCTCTTCTCTACCCACTGTGCAGCGAGCTCTTTACCTTCGGCAGTGAGTTGAGATTCTTAAGAGACGCAACCCGCGGCGGCGCGGCCGCTATTCTCAATGAGATCTGCCAAAATCAGAGCTTTGGTATTGAGGTCAGGGAAGAGGCCTTTCCGGTTGAAGATGAGGTAGCACTGGCAGCTGATATCCTCGGCTTGAACCCCCTGGAGATAGCAAATGAGGGAGTCGCGGTGGCTGTTGTTTCTCCATCGGTTGCCGCGGAAGTGTGCCGCAAATTAAAAAATCAACCGCTGGGTAAAAGGGCAGCGATTGTTGGCGAGATAACCGGCAACAATGAGGGCCGGGTAATTCTAAAGACCACGGCGGGCGGCAGGCGCATCCTTGACTATCCGCGGGGGCTGCTGCTCCCCAGGATCTGCTGATTAACGGCCGGATACGAAGTTTCCCTATGCTCGATCAGAGGATGGCACTCTTCACATCACCGAGGCAACGCCAATATCGGAGTAAGAAACCCGAAAAGCAAGTTTAACACTTTCTTGGGACTATACCGAGGAGGATGCTTAAGATGCCGAAAATAAGAATTCTTTAAGGGTTCTTTTTAATACCCTATATGCTACAATAACTGGAACAGGAATAGAATGTTAACATAAAATAAAAACTTTCGGAGAGTACAAAATGAGAGAGGATCTAATTATATCCGACCAGGAAATTCTCAACGGAAAGCCCATTATCAGGGGCACCCGCATATCAGTAGCTTTGATACTGCAGTCTTTTGCATCCGGTATGTCAAGAGATGATATTCTTCATGGATATCCAACTTTGACCGCTGAGGGCTTGAAATCAGCCCTGGATTTTGCTGCAAGACAATTTCAGGGCGAGGAAGTCAGAGTTTTCGAAAATATAGAATAATGCTAACATTATCCTCGGGCTTCGTCGGGAGCACTATAAAGTTATGTCTGTGATAGATATTGGTTTGGCTGGTCATAATGACCGGGAGATTCTGGAATATTCCGAGAAAAACGATTTGATCTTAATATCCGGTGACAAGGATTTTGGCGGACTTGTTGAATTCGGAACATTATGGGGACGCGGAAAGGTAATACTACTTCGCTATCGTCTTATCAACGTAGATCAAATAGTAAAAAGTATTGCCAAAGTTCTTGATCGTGAGGAAGAAACTTTTCGCACAAAAAAGTCGGTTGTTATCGTGCTCTCAGAAGCGGGGTATCGCGTCCATAAACCGGGAGGTCTGCCAAAATGATAGTAATTTTAATAATCCGCAAGCACCTTTAAGAGCGAAATAGAGTTGTCACGGGTAATACAGACGATACCCAGATACCGACTTTGAGCTCTACACCGCTACTGTATATACC
>DRHE01000445.1 GCA_011049745.1 Spirochaetales bacterium
CTTGCACCTGCGCCTTAATAGCTGATGGAATTATCTGCCGCAGCAATGTTTGTATTTTTTACCGCTTCCGCAGGGGCAGGGATCATTACGTCCTACCTTTGGCTGGTTGCGCTTTATCTGTACTCTTTCAGGTTGAACGGATTTTTGAGCTTCACCTCCTGCTGCTGAAAATTGATCGAAAAGCTGGTGATGGCTGTTGCTAACCCTTTCTCTTTTCTGTGGTCCCGCCGTAGGTGATGTGATTTTAACCATGAATATCTTCTTGGCGATTGCTGTGCGAATATCCTGGAGCATCTGATCGAAGATCTGAAAACCCTCCAGCTTATATTCCAGCAGTGGGTTTTTCTGACCGTAGGCTCGCAGGTATACGGCTTCTCTCAAGGCTTCCAGGTTTTCCAGGTGGTCCTGCCATCTGGCGTCTATATTCCGCAGGTATTCGATCCGTATGAAGAGATTGAGCTTTTCCTGTCCTATCTCTTCCGCCTTTTGCTCAAGTTCTTCAGCCAGATCAGCTATTATTCTATCCATTAATGCGCTGGGATTTAAAACTTGAAGCTCCGACGCAGCCTGCATAGGAGTATAAAAGATCTCTTCCTTTAGCTTTGATAAAAGCCGGCTGAAAGCGAGCTGACTCTCTTCCTTTTTCTTTCTGTATTCTTCTATTATGTCAGCTACTGTCTCAGAGGCAGTAGCCAGCACTCGCTTTTTCAGATTTTTATCTTCCAGGATATCATCTCTCCTGGCATAGATGAATTTCCGCTGTTCATTCAAAACATCATCATATTCAAGGAGGTGCTTTCTTATCTCAAAGTTCCGCTCTTCAACCTTTTTCTGTGCCTGTTCAATGGACTTGTTGATCCAGGGATGATAGAGAGGTTCTCCATCCTGCATACCGACCCGGGACATAATATTTTTCATATTCTCACCGAAAAAACGCATCAGCTCATCATCCAGGGAAATATAAAACCTGGAAGAACCGGAATCACCCTGTCTTCCTGATCTGCCCCTGAGCTGATTGTCAATTCGCCGTGCTTCGTGGCGTTCGGTTCCCAATACATGCAGTCCGCCTAAAGCTTTAACCTCCTGATAATCCTTCTGCCATTTTTCCCATTCCTGGCTCATGATTCGGTCGATCTCTTCCTGGCTGGCATTGGAGCCGGCGCTCCGGCGCGCTCTGAACTCCGCGTTGCCTCCGAGTTTGATATCGGTGCCTCTGCCTGCCATATTGGTAGCAATAGTAACTGATCCTTTGGCCCCGGCTTCAGCAATAATCAGGGCTTCACGGGCATGGTTTTTTGCATTCAATACCTCGTGCCTGACTTCCGTTTTGGTCAGCATATGGGAGAACAGTTCAGATTTTTCAATAGAAATGGTACCAACCAGTACAGGTTGTCCTCTCTTTTGTTTTTCTGCAATTTCCCTGCAGATCGCGTTAACCTTATCATCTTCCTGTAAATAGATAATATCATCGGTATCATCACGAATAAGCGGTCGATTTGTAGGTATTACTACAACATCAAGATTGTATATCTTGGCGAATTCGTTGGCTTCAGTGTCCGCAGTACCGGTCATACCGGAGAGTTTTTTATACATCCGGAAATAATTCTGGAAGGTAATTGTGGCCAGGGTACGATTCCGCTGGGCTATTTTAATCCTTTCTTTGGCTTCAATAGCCTGGTGCAGTCCTTCAGAATAACGGCGGCCATGCAGGATGCGTCCGGTAAATTCATCAACTATCTCTACTTTTCCCTCCTGAACCACATAATCAACATCCCGATGAAAGAGCCTGGCTGCTTTTATTGCCTGGGTGAAATAGTGAATATATTCGAAATTGTCAGATTCAAAGAGTGAGGTGCGGATTACCCCTTTCTTCAGCAGCATATCTTCTATATGGTTCATGCCCTGATCGGTAAAGGAAGTCCGTTTATTTTTTTCTTCAATTTTATAATCACCTTCACATTCTTCGGGGTATTCACCGCTTTCAGGGTCTTTAGCGCATTCAGTCAGGTGGGGGGCAAGCTTGCTGGCTTCATAACACTTATAGGTATCATCCTCAGCGGCTCCGGAGATGATCAAGGGGGTGCGCGCTTCATCTATCAGGATGGAGTCAATCTCATCTACAATACAGAAATTATGAGGACGCTGTGCCTTATCCTGCTTGTCCCAGCACATATTATCTCTCAGATAATCGAAGCCGAATTCATTATTAGTGCCGTAGGTAATATCCTTCAAGTAGGCATTCCGGCGCGCCTTATTGTCCATATTTGCCAGTATAGCTCCCACTGATACTCCGAGAAAGTTGAATATCCGCCCCATCCAGAGCGAATCTCTCTCTGCAAGATAATCGTTGACCGTCACAATATGTACTCCCTGCCCTCCGAGGGAGTTCAGGTAGGAAGCGGTAACGCTGGAAAGGGTTTTTCCCTCACCGGTTTTCATCTCCATGATCTTACCCTGGTGCAAGGCTATTCCCCCCATTAATTGTACGTCGTAGATACGTTCGCCAAGGGTACGGCATGCAGCTTCTCTAACCAGGGCAAAAGTTTCCGGAAGAAGTGAATCAAGAGTTTCGCCTTTAGCGAAACAGCGCCGGAGATCAAGTGTTTTTTGTGGAAAATCTTCATCTGCCAGAGCCATTGTTTCCGGCTCAAGTTCATTTATCTGCTTAACCAGCGGCAGCAGCTTTTTCAAGTCCCGGTTATGTTTCGATCCCAGAAATCTAGTAAGCACCTTATCAATCATAGCTCCAATGTATCGCCTTTAACCGAAGATGGTCAAGATTGACATTGAACGTAAATAGATAGTATTATTTTTTTATCTTATGCTATTACCTTTTGAATCTTACACGTTCAGCGCAAAAAATTATCAAGTCCAACGCCCGAATATATTGAGTTGGACTTTTGCTATACGAACTTCGGTTGCGCATGTAATCTGTGCTGGGAGAATAAGCTTTTTAATAATAACCTTAGTAATTTCGGCATTTGTTTTTTTCTCCTGCAGTGAGCCTGTAATTCAGGAATTAAGCAGGGAAGAACTTTTTACTTTAAAGCTGGGAAAAATGGAAGATCAAATTGATCTCTTCCTTTATGACGGCAACTTACCCAATCGCAAAACCAGTATTTTCATGCGGGATGGA
>DRHE01000446.1 GCA_011049745.1 Spirochaetales bacterium
CATGAAACTTAACTGGGGTTTGATCGGCTGCGGCGATATTTCAAGGAAGAGAGTGGCTCCGGCGCTGCGTGACCTGAAGAGCTGCCGTTTCATTGGGGTGAGCCGCGCTAAAAAAGAGCTGGCCCGATCTTTTGCCCAGGAGTTCGGGGCGGAGAAATGGTACGGAGAATACCGGGAGCTGCTTCAGGATGAGGATATCCAGGCTGTTTATATTGCCACTCCCCCTTTCCTGCATGCTGAGCAGGTTGTTGCCGCCGCAGAAGCGGGAAAGCATATAATCTGTGAAAAGCCAATGGCCATGGGTACCGGAGAATGTGACCGGATGATGGAAGCCTGCCGTGCTAATGACGTGAAGTTAAGCATAGCTTACTACCGCCACTTATATCCCCTGTTTGACAGGATCAAGGAAATCCTGAAGAGCGGTGAGATCGGTACAATAATACTTTCCCAGATCAATGCCTTTGAGTACTTCGATCCCGGAGTCGAAGAGTCCCGGACCTGGCTCTTTAATAAAGAAAAGGCCGGCGGCGGACCCATGATGGACTTCGGCTGCCACCGGATTGAAGTGCTGTTAAATCTCTTTGGCGCGGTCAAGCGCACTGTCGGAGTTGTCTGTAATGTCTTTTTCGATCGGGAGGTGGAGGATTTAGCAACAGCGCTTTTTCAATTTGAAAACGGCAGCCGTGGAGTTCTTACCGTTACCACGGCCGCTTATGAGTCTAAAGATACATTAGATATATACGGCAGTAGAGGATCAATCCATGTACCCCTTCTAAACCGGGGCAGGGCAACCATTATAACAGAAGATGAAGAGAGGAATGAAGATTATCCTCCGCATGCCAATTTTCACCAGCCCTATATTGAGGCAGTAACCCATGCCATACTGACAGATAGCGAGATGCCGGTGGACGGTGAAACAGGGCTTGCTGTGGCTCAACTTGAAGAAGAGATTTACGGGGCACAAGAGGGATGAAGACCATCGTTCTCGCTGAAAAGCCAAGTGTGGGCAGAGAGCTGGCCCGGGTGCTTGGTTGTACAAGTAAATACAGGAGCTATTCTGAAGGGAAGAATTATATTGTCACCTGGGCCATGGGCCACCTGATTGAGCTGGCCGATCCCCATATCTATAACGAAAAATGGCGCACCTGGTCCCTGGATACCCTGCCCATGCTCCCGGAAAGAATGAAGCATAAGGTTATAAAGAGAACCTCGGGGCAGTTCCGGGTTATAAAAGATCTCTTTAAACGCGGAGATGTGGGAGAATTGATAATTGCTACGGATGCCGGCCGCGAAGGAGAGCTGGTAGCCAGGTTGATTATGCGCCTGGGCGGCTGGAAAGGGCCGGTAAAGCGGTTGTGGATCAGTTCCCAGACTGATAGAGCGATAAAGGAGGGTTTTAATAAGCTGAAACCGGGCAGGGATTATGAAAACCTCTTCAAAGCCGCCGAGTGCCGTGCTGAAGCCGACTGGATAATCGGCTTGAATATATCCAGGGCATTGAGCTGCAAGTATGATGCCCGGCTGTCAGCAGGAAGGGTGCAGACCCCCACCATGGCTCTGATCATTATGAGAGAAGAGGAGATTAATAATTTTCAGGCAGAAAGCTACTGGCAGGTACAGGCGGACTTCGGTTCTTTTACCGGGCTCTGGAAGAGCAGCCGGGGAGCGACCAGGATCAAAGAGCAGAAACGTGCTCAGGAGATAGCTCTGAAGGTCAGGGATAGAGAGGCGGAGATAATTGAACTTATCCGCAAGGAAAAACAGGAGCCGCCGCCCCTGGCCTTCGATTTAACAGCGCTGCAGCGTGAGGCTAATGCCAGGCTGGGATTTACTGCCCACCATACCTTGAGTACCCTGCAGGGGTTGTATGAACGTCATAAAATTGTAACCTACCCGCGCACCGATTCACGGCACATCACCGGGGATATTGTAGATACCCTGAAGATGAGATTGAAAGCAGTATTGAACTCGCGCTTTGAAAAAATAATCCGGGAAATTCTGACTTCCGAAGTAAAACCAGGTAAACGCTTTGTGGATGACAGCAAAGTCAGTGACCACCATGCGATTATACCAACCGAAGAGCGGGTGGAGCTGCAGCGGCTCAATGGTGATGAAAGGGCGCTGTGGGAGATGATTGTAAAACGCTTTCTCGCTGTGCTCTTGCCGGTGTACCGTTATCAGAGTATCACCATTACTACCCGGGCTGCAGGAGAGCATTTTGTCTCACGGGGTATTCAGGTTATAGACAGGGGTTGGCGGAAAATCGAAAATCCGGAGGAGAAGGAGGAAGAGGAGGAGCGCTCTTTACAGAATCTGGCCGCTGTGGGTAAGGGAGATACCTTCAAGGTGCTTTCCGCAGTTGTGAGGCAGGGTTTTACAAAGCCGCCTTCCCGCTATACTGAAGGCACTCTCCTGGATGCTATGGAAAATGCGGGACGTTTTATTGCTGACCGGGAGCTGCGCCGGTCACTGGCCGGTGGAGGTTTGGGAACGGCGGCAACACGGGCCGAAATAATTGAGAAACTCCTCTCAAACTATTATATAGAGCGCAATGGAAAAACCCTTTATCCCACCTCCCGGGGCATTGAGCTCTTTGAGCTGGTACCTGAGCAGCTGCGTTCACCGGAGCTCACCGCTCGCTGGGAGCAGAGGCTGGCACGTATCGCAGGGGGCAATGAAAAGAACACTGATTTCAGCCGGGATATCAGAAGCACTGCCCGGGAGCTGGTCGAGAAGGTTAAGAAAAGCACTGCCCAATTCCAGCCTAAGAACCTGAGCTCAACTCCCTGCCCTATCTGCGGTAAAATGATGATGGCGGCTAAGGACAAGAAAGGAAGAAAGCGGCTCGTCTGCCACTCCCTCGCTTGCGGATATGAGCAGAGCGAAAGTAATGACAGCAGCCTGTCACACAGACCTTCAAAGAGAGAAAAGGCAGTAACGAGACAGCTGGTTCGGAAGTACAGCGATCATTCGGCAGAGACTTCAACCTTTGGTGATCTGATTAAGGCTTCTATGGAGAGAAAAAAGGGTTGAGTGAAGTCCGGGAAGGGTCGAAATTAACGGGTTATAGGGGTTATAGAATTGAAAAGCTTAAAAAAAATAAACTCATGGCCGCCCTTCATTTCTACTTCCATTCCAGGGTCTTTCGCCTGGAAAACCATGCGCCGGCGTAAGCCGGCAATAGTAAAAGAGGTACTGGATAATAATACTTTAGATAAAGAGGCTAGAGATAAGCTGCGGTCATTACAGGAGGGATTGCTCCTCCCAGGGACTGTGAGCAATCCCTTTGCTGAGTATCAATTTGATCCGGGGATGTTCACGGCAGAGGAAATTGAAGTCTGGCAGGGTGAGCTGAATTCTTATGCGGGGCGCAGCTGGCTGGACCTTCCCTGGTATTTTGCCGAGAGTTTATTCTATTTGAAGCTCCTCTTTGCCTTTGGTTACTATCAGCACGGCTCCCCAGCCTGTGGCCGGGACCCTTTTGTTCCCATGAAAACCCGGGAACTTATCATGGATGGAGGGGGCAAAGATATAGCTGCCCGGATAATAAACCAGTTGAACAACACTACCGCGGAAGAGGCTCTGCAGCTTCTACTCTATTATTCCCTCTGGGGTAACAGGATAGATCTGAGTTACCGGCAGGTAGCGGCTGAGTACAGGGAAAGGGAAGTTGCCCAGGAAAGGGAATTCTTACTGATCGATGACTCTCAAGCTCTGGTGGAAATATTGAGAGGAGTGAGCGATCTGGAAATAGTCCTGGACAACAGCGGTTCCGAGCTGGTCTGCGATCCGCCGCCGATCTGGTGATCTTTAAAGAGGATGCCAATTACAGACGGCTGCTCTCAGATCGCAGCTGGGATCCCTTATACAGTATGACAGAGATCACCGACTATTTTCCGGCCCCCCTGGCGGTACTGCGGACCATGAAGAGTGATGTTGTAGTTGGTTTGAATAAGGATCAGCTTGAGTCCCTCGAGGCTGATGACCCGGAATGGAGAATAAATGGCAGAAGGGGGATCATTCAATTTGTCCCTTGAACATTTCATAAATTTTCTTGCTATCCGGACATTCCTATGATATAAGGTTAATTAACAGTTACTCTGTAGTAGCCGGGAGGCTATCGATAATTGCAGTTCCTCAAGCACAAGGATGAGATGAGACTCGCGAAGTGGATGACAGAGAATCCCGCAACCGTTGACAGCAATGCAATGCTGGCGGATGGTGTCCGCTTAATGGCCGTCAGGAACATCGGCGCCCTCCTTGTTGTGAACGGAGATGTGTTGGCGGGTATCTTCACAGAGCGGGATCTTCTCAAAGTTCTGGCCTCGGATGCCGCTGATGTTCTGGAGCAGCCCCTTTCGTCGTTCATGACTGCGAATCCTATCTGCGCTAAGGTGGATGATGATTACAACGACGTGTATATGAAGATGAAAGCCAACAACATCAGGCACATCCCAATTCTTGATGGGGGGCGGCCCGTTGGCATTGTCTCCATTCGTGATCTTACCAATATATACCAGAACAAGCTGGAGTCCGATTTCCAGGGCGCCAGGAAACAGCTCGAAAAACTCAGAAAACTCCTGGGTGAGTCCGATGCCAATAGGGTGCTGACCCTGCTGCAGGAGATAGAGCGTTACAGGGAGTTGAGCCTCACGGACGAGCTCACCGGGTTGTTTAACAAGCGTTACTTCATGGCCAGGCTTAAAGAGGAAATAATGCGCGCCAGGCGCTACAAACAGCGCCTCTCTTTAATCTTCTGCGACATTGATCACTTTAAGCGAATCAACGATACCTATGGCCATAGTGTGGGCGATGTGGTACTCATGGAAATCGGCGGGATCCTTGTGGGCCAGAAAGACGAGCTGAACGTAATCTCCAGGTTGCGCAAATCCGACATTGTGGCCCGCTATGGCGGTGAGGAGTTTGTGGTGATCCTGCCGGAGACGGATAAAAGCGGTGCGTGCCTTGCTGCCGAGAAAATGAGGAGTGAAATCGAGGAGCACCTATTTCAGATCAAGGACTGCGAGATTAAGCTTACCATGAGCTTTGGCGTGGCCGAATTGTGTCTTGAAAGTGATGATTTCAAGGAGCTGATCAGCCACGCAGATGAGGCCATGTATCTTGCAAAGAGCAGCGGCCGGAATTGTGTGAAAGTCTACCCGGGCAGGTAGATTGGTATAGATGAGCGGTATGAGTAATCAGTATAAAAAGCTCTTGAAGGAAAATCAGGCCCTTAAGAAGCAAATCATTGAATTGAAGGCAGTAGATGCTAAACGGTTGGAAGCTGAGAAGCTACTGTCGGTACAACGGGATATCGCCGTTTCTCTGGGGTCTACCAATGATTTAACCGATGTACTGGATCAGATATTGGAAGCCACCTTCCGGACTAATGGGATTGATTGTGGCGGCGTTCATCTTGCCGACAAAGAAAGAGGTGGTTTTACTCTGGTGTCTCATAAGAGATTATCCCGGCGATTCATAGATCGGATTTCCTTTTATACGGCAGATTCACCCCAGGCAATACGGGCCAAATCAGGAAAGCCGATCTATGGTTTTTATCCGGACATCTTTCTTGTCAGCGATGAAGAGCTTAAAAAGGACAATCTTTGTGGAGCTGCTATTGTACCCGTAGACTATCTGGGAGAGCTGGTTGCTATTTTAAACCTTGTATCTAAAACTTACGACGAAATTCCAGGTAACACACGTACTGCCGTGGAAGCCATAGCAGCTCAAATAGGCGGAGTAATTACCCGTGTGCGAGTCGAGGAGGAGAGGGAGAGGCTCATTAAAGAATTGAAAGATGCTCTCGAGAAAGTCAAAACCCTGAGTGGTTTGCTCCCGATCTGCGCAAACTGTAAGTTTTAGATACAAGGTTTAAAATAGCAACCAGCTCTCCCAGATAGTCTACGGGTACAATAGCAGCTCCACAAAGATTCTCCTTTTTAAGCTCTTCATCG
>DRHE01000447.1 GCA_011049745.1 Spirochaetales bacterium
CGGCAAGGGCGGAATCCTCTTTGACAACGGGCCGGTGGTTGCCGGGCTTTCTGTCGCTTTCAGATCCATACCATTTTCCCAGGGGTTTCAGCTGGACCTGCCTTTTCAGTCGGCCGCGGAACTCCACCTGCTCCTGCCCGGAACCCAATTATTTCTTTCACTGGCCGCTGCCGGCGAGTTCAGAAGCATGGATGATTTTTACCTGATGACCGGAGGAGGGTTGGGGCTGCTCTTTTAGACCCGCAGCACAGCCGCCCAAGCCAGTTTCCCGATTTTGCAGGGAGCCTTCATTACCACCCTTTAGAAACTATCATAATGACCACCGATTGCAAAAATATAAATTGATGTATTATCATATCGATATATCAATCTATCGCTACGAGAAATTCTTCGCGACCAATATCCTGATAAGTTGTGTTTTAATTGTTCCGGCAGGAGCAGGTGGAGTTCCGCGGCCGACTGAAAAGGCAGGTCCAGCTGAAACCCCTGGGAAAATGGTATGGATCTGAAAGCGACAGAAAGCCCGGCAACCACCGGCCCGTTGTCAAAGAGGATTCCGCCCTTGCCGTACATCCAGACATAGGGAAATGGCTGCTGCCCGCCGGAATCTGAGTAGGAAACCTGCCATGGCGAGATGATGATCTCGGGTGAGAGCAGTAAGCTGAGGGATGAGAGCTTCAACCTTAGAGGAAAGCCGCCGGATAATCCGGTAAAGTTAGCAAAAGTATCGGTCGTTGCCTGCTGGTAGGAGAGTTTAATCAAGGCGGCCGATTCGATACCCGGATTTTGTCCGGCAGCAAAGACCTGTAACTTTAAAGAGGCGGAGGCGTAAAGCGGAGTATCCTGATAATAGCCGGCAATGAAACCGGCCAGGGCGGTGAGTTCCAGGTTGTTTTTCAAGCCCAGGCGCAGGCCGAGGTTCCAGGGAGCCCGGTAACTATAATCGCCGTTGTTTGGCTCAACATGGGCCAGAACCAGGGATGAGAGCTGCATATCGGGCCAGGGCAGAACTTCGGGACTGGGTGCATAGAGCAGGCCGGAGCTGCCGTTCCAGAGAGAACGGTAGGTAATTATTATTGAGCTGTCCAGTATAATCAGAGCTTGTTCGATAAATTGGTGCGCCAATGGTTCCGCAACCGGGTCCACACCGGGCTGAGCCGCAAGGGCCTTTACAATTACCTGATAGCTGCCGTCCGGCAGGGTTCCACCGTCACTGCGTCTGCCGGCCCATTCAAAGGATTGCTCCCAGGTGGTAAAGGGGTCCAGAGAAAAGCTGTCAACCTCCGCTCCTGTGGCTTTTTCAACAATCAGAACAGTTGCAAAACCAGGAGCGGTGACGTCAAAGGATATCCTGGCTTTACCCAGGGAGCCGAAATTCGCAGGATTAAAGGCCTTTCGGCTCAACTCAAGGGGCGATAAGCCGAATTCCGCTTTCTCCAGCTTTACCGATAGAGAGGTAAGAGCTCCTTCAGTGATTTTTATAGCAGCGGTATAGTCTTTATAGCCGAAGGCCCGCACCATAACCTGATAATGACCGATAGGGATATTGATATTGCTTCCTGAGCTGATATGTTGGTCACCAACGTTTATCTCCGAATTCTGCGGATCAGCGGTGACCCTGATAAAACCGGTAATGGCCTCCAGATCAGCATAGTATGTTAAATGATAACTGTAGTAATTAATCCACTTGGTATGTTCGTAATAGCCTTGTTTAACTATGGTCACCCGGTAGCGGCCCTGGCTGATTCCCTCAATCATCAGGGGGGTGGTGCCGACAAAATTATTGTTTAAATAGACAGATGCGTCTTCAGGATCGGACACTATTTCCAGTCCCTGTTTTTCCTCCTCAAGAGCGTTTTGCTCATCCCCGGCACCTGAACTCTGGGAGCTCTCCGCTGCAACCGTATCTTCATAGATAGTGCCGCTGGAAGTTGCACATCCGGTAAAAAAAGCAATGATTATAAAAAGAGAAGGTAATAGCATCATAATTAATATTTTAATGTTTTATTCAAAAATGTCGAGTATTTGATACTAGATGAAACTGCATCTAATATTTATAATCCTTATTCTTTTTCCGGCAGCCGCAGCAGTAAGCCAGGATCAGGGTGAACCGTCCGCGGACCTGCCCCGAGGTTTCCATGGGATCGAACTGGGCATGGAGCTGGACCAGGTAAAAGAACTTCTTCTAAAGGATGAGTTTTTTTATTACCGCGGAGATCCTGATGTTAGCTTTCTGCCGCTGCCAAAACAGACATTGATCGAATGTCCCGGAAAAACCTATATAAGCCGTGCTTATTTCCAGTTTGAGCAGGAAAAACTATTCATAATGATCCTGGCCTTGAACATTAAGGAAGTTGATTATTTCTCCATGTTTACCACTTTAAGCGAAAAATATGGCCGGCCCACTTATCTGGAGCCTTCAGCGGCAGTGTGGAGCTCTGAGGAGATCAGGCTTTCATTAGAAAAACCACTAACCATAAAATACATTCATCTTCCGGTTTTTAACCAACTGCAAGATCAGGGCAAGGCTAAAGAAGGTATCCTTGAATATTCCCGGAAAGAATTCTTAAAGGAATTTTAAAAAACAGCTGTGATATTGCGTATTCTTTTTTTGGCTCTAATTGCCTTGATTAACCTGGCCTGCGATGAACCGGTTGAGCGTATTAATATTACTATTGGCAGCGATAATTTCAGAGTAGAGGTGGCGCGGACAACGGAACAGAGGCAGAGAGGGCTCATGTTCCGTAAGAAGCTTAAAGCCGGAGAGGGTATGCTCTTTGTTTTTCCGGCGGACCAGTACCTTGCCTTTTGGATGAAAGATACCCATATACCCCTTTCAATTGCCTTCCTTGCAAAAGACGGGGAGATACTGCAGATAGAGGATCTGAAACCTCTCTCTCTGCGTACGGTGCGCTCCAGGCGTTCAGCCCGCTATGCTCTGGAAGTTCCGCAGGGATCTTTCAGGGATCTAGATGTCGAGCCCGGCCATAAAATTGGTTTACCCGCGGATTTCAGGTAAGCTGCTCCTGGTTGTCCTCGGCAAGCTCAGGAAAGAGTTCCAGGATCGGTTCCTCATTATCTTTTTCCGGTTCATTTATCAATACCTCAATCTTTTTCTCTATTCTGGAAAGCTCTTTCTCCAGCCCCCTGGAGAGCTTCATCCC
>DRHE01000448.1 GCA_011049745.1 Spirochaetales bacterium
GATTCACGCAGCAGCCTTATATAAACAACTCCCAGGGAGACATTTATCAGAAACATCATAAGCGAGAGTGCAGCGGCATCACCGAATTTCCCAAATACCGCCATAAATGCATTTGTTTCCACCGTAATAACGGTAATTCTTGCCGCATTGGCCGCATATGGATTTTCAAGATTTAAGTTCAAGGGGAGTAGAGCCCTTCAATTGGGGATACTCGGGCTTATGATGATTCCCGGAGTGACGAATCTCGTTGCATACTACAAACTCGGAAGCCAATTGGGAATACTAAGCACTCATTTAATTATGGTTCTTGTATATATAGGGTTTGAACTGCCTTTCGGGCTTTTAATTCTAAAGAATTTCTTTGACGCAATACCTATTGATCTGGAGGAAGCGGCAAAGATTGACGGATGCAGTTCAATACAGGTGCTCTGGCATGTACTTATTCCTCTATCTTTGCCCGGGCTTTTTGTGGCATTTCTGCTTATCCTGGTATATACCTGGAATGAGTTCCTGTTTGCTGTAACTCTTCTGTCCGCAAACCATGCAAGAACTGCCATGGTCGGGTTATACGATTTTCAAACCTCATTCGAGGTTGCCTATCATGCTCTTTCTGCTGCCAGCATAATTGTCCTTCTTCCTATTCTCATCGTATTTATTCTTGGCAGGAAAACCTTCTTTAGAGCAATGATGGAAGGAGCCCTAAAAGGATAATAGTTGTTTTTCAGTATCACGATAAAACCATACCGCCATCAACTTCGATGGATTGACCCGTCAGATAGCGCGAATCTTTTGACGCAAGAAATGCAATCACCCCTGCCATTTCCCATGGCTGGGCCAATCTTTTCATCGGGCAATCATTGGCCCGCATATCAAGCCACTCCTGACCTGTCATACCGTACCGGGCGCCAACCTTAGCGGCTACGCCCTTTACCATATCTGTAAGTGTATTTCCCGGACAGATTGCATTTGCAGTAACTCCGTAAGGAGCAAGGTCCATGGCCACTGACCGTGTGAGTCCAATAACTCCGCTTTTTGACGCCGAATACTGGGACGAGGCCTCCCAGCTTGTCTTCCCGGCCATCGAGGATATATTTACAATACTTCCCGATCGTTGTTTGATCATTACCGGGACTACCGCCTTGTTGTAAAGAAAGGTACCAGTTAAATTGATATCAATAATCTTCTGCCAGTCTTCAAATTCTACTTCAACGATTGGCGCGCCTTCATACAGTCCCGCCGAGCACACCAGAGTATCTATTCTTCCCCATTTAGCCAGGACTTCTTTCACTGTCTGGCCCGCCTCATCGGCTTCAGTAACATCACTGTGAATTACCAAGGTTTCTATATCGAACTTGTGGCACTTTTCCGCAGTATCCTGGTTTGCTTTATCATCTATATCGATGCAAGCTATATGGGCTCCTTCCTCGGCGAATCTTAAAGCGGTCACCTTACCAATTCCATTGGCGGAACCGGTAATTAATACAACCTGCCCGGTAAAACGTCTTAATTTCATATAAAACCTCCGCATTAATTTTAAGGAAGAAGGTCTAAAGGTTCGTATAGTGCTCCCAGTTTCTTTTTAAGCTCTTTATAGAACGTATAGTACTTGCTGTATACAGCAACATTCCGTGGAACAGGACGGATAATAGAATAATCACTAAACCATTTTGCCGAGGTTCCTTTGAAATCCGTAATAAGACCGGTACCATAACCGGCAAGAAAGGCAATCCCCAAGGAACCGCTTCCTTTTAGGGATACCTCAACGGGAAAATCAAGAATGTCACTTATTATCTGCCCGAACACTTTACTCCGGGCCCCGCCGCCGCTTAAAACGACCCGTCTTACCTTGTCCCGTACTGTAAGAAACCCATCCTTCAGATTATAGGCAATGCCTTC
Source organism: Spirochaetales bacterium (assembly GCA_011049745.1). Taxonomy (GTDB): domain Bacteria; phylum Spirochaetota; class Spirochaetia; order SZUA-6; family DRHE01; genus DRHE01. The sequence continues at coordinate 1,897 of DRHE01000448.1, forward strand.
CAGCAGGGCCCGGTAAACATGGAGAGAAGTGTGAGTCTCCACAAGACCAAAAACGGTTTCCCGGTCAAAAACGCTTGACTTTGCCTCACTCTTCTCTTTCAGATGGGGTACCACAATGAGCCTGTCCGACCCCGGTTTCACCCCTTCCGCTCCGTTATTAAGAGTTTCCCAGTTTTTATTTCCCAGCATCATTCTGAAATGCTCCATGGAATCACCGCTGGAGACAATCCTACCAGCGAACTCCGCCTTTCCGGGTCCGAAATGGGGCATATTCACCAACTCCTGAAGATTCCTGCTTACCAGGATCTGTGTACCTGAGGAGCCAAGGTAAATCATTAGGTCCCCTCCTGAAATAACACCGTGGCCTAACAGTGCTGAAAATGAATCACCGGTACCGGCAATTACAGGAGTACCTTGCAGCAGACCGGTTTCTTCAGCAGCCTTACCGGTAATACCACCTGCAATCGAAGCGGCAGACAAAAGTTCCGGTAAAATATCCCGCCGGACACCCAGCTCTTCGCAAACTGCCCTATCCCACTTCAATTTTTCTCTATCTAACATTCCACCGGTTTTTGTTGCAGTATCATAATCACAGGTTATCGAACCTGTTAAGCGGTAGATTATAAAGCTATGGGGATTAACGATTTTATCGGTTTTCTTATAATTTTCAGGCTCATGGTCCTTAAACCAGATAAGTTTAGGGATCAAACAGCCAAGGGTTATTGGTTCCGGAAGAATCCTGCTTACTGAATCAAGTTCTTTATACGCCCTGAGGTCGGTATGCAAAATAGCATTTCGCACTACTTTACCGCGAACATCCAGGGGGCACAGCCCGGGCACGAGACCGGTTATACCAACAGCCTCAATCTGAGAAGATTCAATACCGGAATTTTCTAAAAGCCTTCGTGATATTTTCTTAAAACCTTGCCACCATGAAATTTCTGCGTCCTGCTCCGCCCAACCGGGATTTTGCCGTATGGTCTCATGGCTGGAAGAACAGAAAGACAGGATATTCCCTTCACTGTCCACAATGACCCCTTTGCCGCCGCTGGAACCAAGGTCAAAACCCAAAAGGCATTTTTTCTTTGCAGGCACTTATATTTACACCTCAAGAACTACTCTGTAGGTATGCAGGGAAATTCCCCGTTTAAAGCCATCCTCAATCCGGTCAAAGGGAAACTTTTCAGTTATAAGCTTTCCCAGGGGCAGAAAATTCCGGGAGAGTATCGCCGCCGCTTCCCGGAAGCTCTCTTTTGTATGCTTTGTCACCCCTGTAAGATTGATCTCATGGTAGTGAAAGAGCATAGGGTCAATAGCAACAGGCGTTGAGGGCTTGATTGCCCCATAAACCACGAGCGTCCCATTTTTCACCAATAGGGTTAACCCCTGCTCAAGGGCCTCTGTGCCGCCGGCGGTAAAAAACACTGCCTCCGCACCTCTATCATCAGTAACGCTAAGAACCCTTTCCTTAACATCCTCTTTATAGGGATCAACTACCATATCAGCCCCGAATTCAATTGCCTTCTCTTTTCTCCATTGATCAGGTTCACTTACAATAACATAGACGCCGCGCAGTTTAGCCAGAAGAAGATGGATAATCCCCATTACACCTCCTCCAAGCACAACAGCCGTATCTCCGAAGTGAAGATCACTCCTATCCATGCTTCGTATTACGCAGGCAAGTGGTTCAGCCAGAGTGCCGACCGCAGGATCGACACCTTTATCGATCCGGTAAACTTCATATCCCCTGGCTACAAAATATTCGGCGAAACCTCCCGGCCCCCACATCTCCCCGGGGATAGAGCCACTGCCTGCATTTTCACAAAGATTATCAAATCCCCGGCGGCAGAAATAACACTCACCGCAGCGGCTGAGACTGGCAACCACGACCTTATCACCACTCTTGAGCTTCTGATCGACCCCGGAACCTACTATTTCAATAATCCCGCAAATTTCATGGCCGCCGATAAAAGGATAAGCCCCTTGAACACCCTTATAATATCCCTGCTCCCAGGTACATATGCCGACTGCTTCGATTTTAACCAGGACCTCTTCGTCTGAGATTTCAGGCACCGGGAAATCCTGCAGCTCTATTTTCCCGGGCCCTGTCATTACTGCTTTCTTCATTGCCACTTCCTTTTTAACTCATTTCTAAAAAGCCAGAACCTGCCAGGGGCGCTCTTTAATCTTTGCCGTGCCGGCCATTACAGAGAGCTTATCTGCACTCTTTTGGGCATTTTGCAGGATCTTTTCCTCATCGGCAACAAGCAGCCGGCTATCCTCCTTTAAAATATTACCGTCAATGATCACTGTTTCCACACACTTCTCAGATCCCGAATAAACAATAGTTGAGACCGGATTGTTCATGGGTATAGACCTTGCGGAAAGAACGGGATTATAAATGAAGAGATCCGCCTTTTTCCCCGTTTCGAGGGAGCCGATTTCAGCTTCCAGTCCAATGGCCCGCGCTCCATCGATTGTGGCCATCTCGAGCACCTTGGCAGCGGTAAGAATTGTGGGATCCATGGTGTGTACTTTATGAAGCAGGGGGGTCATCCTGACTACCTCCAGCATATCATTGGTATTATTACTGGCAGCGCCATCGGTTGCTATTCCCACGGTAATGCCGCTTTCAATCATTCTTGGTATGGGCGCCACACCGGAAGCCAGGTACATGTTGCTTACCGGATTATGAGATACTTTCATATCATAAAATCTGGCCATACGCATATCCCGTTCAGTAAGGTACACGCAGTGGACTAAAAGAACATTCGGCCCTGTTATTCTTAATTTTTGAAGGACCTCCATATCCGGCTGTCCATGCAATTCCGCCGAGGCCTGCCTGTCGAAAGGTGTCTCAGAAATATGAATGGTAAAGCCGGTGTTGTACTTCTGAGCAAGCCTCCAGGTGGTTAGGAGCATCTCTTCAGTAGCAAGCCATACCGCAGCAGGAGCAAGCCATATCCTTATTCTCCCGTTCTCAGAACCATGATAGGTTTCAAAGAGCCTGATGAAATCTTTCTCCACTGTTCCCGGATCCTGCATAATTTCCTGCGGAATCCCAATTCCAGTATCAACACTCCCTCTTCCGAAAATTCCCCTTATTTGCAATTCTTTAAAGGCTCTTATTACACTATCAGAAAGGTTGGGCACGGGATGCGGATACATGTAATCCAAAACAGTAGTAGTTCCGCTGTTTATCCCTTCAAGACAGCCAAGCATGGCTGCATTGTAAACAGCCTCCTCGGTAAGCAGTTTTGCGCTTGGCGCAGTCATGGTGGTGAACCACTCTGAAAGCACCTTGTCATCGCCAAGCCCCTTCAGGAGAGTCTGAAAAAGATGATTATGGGTATTCACAAACCCGGGAAATACAATTTTTCCCACAGCTTCAATCTCCTTCTTCACTCCCTTGAATTTCTGAGCCATCTCATTGGCCGGTCCTATCTCTGTAATTCGGTCATTCTCAATTGCAATGGAATGATCTTTCAGGATTTCCCGCTTATTGTTTACCGTAACTACTGTTGCATTTTTCACTATTATGTCTGTCATATACTTCCTCCAGCATTTTCGCACACGACGCCGGATCTATAATTCCGGATGTACAATAAGAAAACGGCAGGTGTCTGTCTTTCCTCATGTGCCAGCCTGTATAGATGTATTAACAACTACACAGCTATTCTAAATACACTTTTCCCGGATGTCAACCACAGCGCAGCTGCCGCCACTGGAAACCATCAGGGTATGTTTTTAAGCAAACCTTAAGGCGCCCGTCCCTTCGGGCGCCGCCTTCTCCGGTTACCCCCCCATGATCGCTTATATAGGCGGCCAGAAGCTCCCGAAGATAGGAGTCAGTATCAATGTAGTCACTGCTCTTGAGACTGTATGGATTAAGCTGAAGCTCACCTGCTGCATATTCTTCCCAGGACCTTGCCATGCCTCTAAAAAAATTCGAGGTGGCTATTAAAAATTCCTGCTTAAGTAGTTGATTCAGCGGCCTACCCTTTACCAAAACATCTTTAACCGCCAGATCACTGCGAATGGGACTGAGTACTATCTTATAACGGATTTCACTACTGAAGTGAGCAAAACCCCTGGGTACATTATCTTCTCCTTCAAGATCAATACGCCGAGCATTATCCTCAAGCAGTGCTGCCAGGTGTCTGCCCGTTATCCGGTAAAGCCTGATGTTATCGGCATAAGGCAGCAGATCATACCAATCGGCCAGGGTGAGCTCACCACCCACCTTGAAGCCTGTGGGCAAACAGGAACCGTCAAGAAGGCAAAAATCAACATCATAGCCCTCAGCCCGGTACTGTTTTACTAATGCATCGGTTATAAAATTGGCTAGCGCAGACTCTTCCGCAGCGCCGCGGTCTTGAAAAGCCTCAACACTTAGCTCAAGAATTTTATCAACCCTGCCAAGTTCTCTGTTAAGATATGCTTTACTCTTTTTCAAAAAGGGCTTTATAACTTTGTCTTCAAAACCAATATCTACTGCTAAATCAGGGGTAAAAAAGAGCCTGGCCCCGGTAACGGCTGCTTTGGGCCTTAAGGTGATATCCACTTCACCCAGAAAACGCCCCCCTGCCCCGGCCTGAACAATTGGGATCCCATTTACCACACTATCCGGACTCAAACCATGCTCATTTATCTCATTATGGGTGTGCCCTCCCACTATCAAATCCACACCACCGAAGGGCAGGCTTTCTGCCAGCTCAAAGTCACCTGCATCACGCACCTCGGCAAAACGTGACCCCAAATCTTTTCCCAGATGACTTAATACTATCACTATGTCACAGAGAGGGCGCAAAGAGGGGAGTATATGTTTCATTATCTTTACTGGATTGGCAATATGGTATTCTGAACCTTTACGATTTCTCATTTGACCCGGGGTAATTAAGCCAATAACCCCCAAGCGTATTCCTTTAAAAACCCAGATACCCACCGGATAGTATTTTCCGGAAAGCGCAGCAGAACCGGAAAGGTTGGCACAGAGAAAGGGGAATCTTGCTTCACTTTCCACAGCACGGGCCAGCAGAGTTGTGCCCATATCGAAATCGTGGTTGCCGAATCCAGCCACATCTAATCCAGCCGCCGAATAGCAATGATAACCGGCGTGGATCAGATAGGGTGATTCTCTATCACCCAACAGGATATCGAAAACAGAGCCTATCATATCATCACCGGCAGACATCACCACTACTTCCGCATTGCGGTCATACCTGCAACTCCGGCGCAGCTGCTTTATCTTCCAGACCATCCGGGAAAAGATAGGTTGATACCCATCAGGTTTGCTCAGACGGGAAACATGGCCATGGAGATCATTGAAGTGAAGCACCTTTAATCTAAAGGGCTCCTTTTTTGGTTCACTACCCGGTAAGACCACTCCTTGTCCGGGAACAATCCGCTTAATCGGCGCCGAAATAGGATCTCCGGTCAGCAGAAACAGGCGGCTGCCGGCAATACCTTGAGGATTTGGACCAGCCTCTACCAGGCGCAAAATACCGGTAGTATCGGCAGAGCCCGGAACAGGATCTCGCCCATTTAACATTTAGGCTATTCGTGAAAACATATCAGGTGTTATCTCATGGAGGAGATCTTCACCGCCAAAGAAACGGCGCAGCTCTTCAACTGCCAGTTCGCTCATGTGGCTGCAGTCCTCAATACATCCGGCTATATGCGGAGTAACAACCACATTATTAAGGCGGCGCAGAGGACTGTTCTGAGCCGGGGGTTCCGGTTCGGTTACATCTAGGAAAGCAAAAAAGCGACCCCTGGCCAACTCCTCTATGAGAGCAGTTTCATCTATTAAAGCTCCCCGGGCCGTGTTTATCAGCAGAGCATCATCTTTCATCAGGGCCAGATTTTTTGCGTTAAGCATTTTACCGTTTTCTTGAGTTAATGGCGCATGCAGTGAAACCACATCTGCCAGCTTTAAAAGCTCGTCAAGCTCCACTTTCAGAACCCCTAAATCAGCACCTTCCTGTTGGGATACAAAGGGATCATAAAGCAGAATATCGGGGCCAAAGAGTTTCAGCAGCTTGATTACCTGCCTGCCTACCCGGCTGGCCCCGATGATGCCCACCTTTTTATGATGCAGCTCTCCGGCGGGCCGGGTGGAACTTGACGAGCTTTTAAAGCTGGCAGATGTGGTTTCACTGCATGCGCCATTAACTCAAGAAAACGGTAAAATGCTTAACGCAAAAA
>DRHE01000449.1 GCA_011049745.1 Spirochaetales bacterium
ATCGTAAATACCAGGCCGCCCTGGCTCAATTAAGGGGCAGCATCTCGGCAATCAATATAAGGAACACCCGGCTGCTAAAAGTCTCCATCCGCTCAAAGGACCCGCAACTGGCCGGAGAGATAGCCAATTCCATATCCCGGTCATTTATTAGAAGAAATGTTGAGTCTAAGCGCGGAGAGGCGAACGCGGTTTTATCTTTTGTTTCGGAACAACTGGTTCAGGTTGGTGAGAAACTAAAAAAAGCGGAGGAAGAGCTTTTACGGTATAAAGAGGCGGAGGGGATTGGCATACTAAATGAAGAGGCCAGGTTGAAGGTGGATCGCCTTGCTCAACTGGAAAGCTTATACCAGGAGGCTAAAGTTGAAAGGCAGATCCTGGAAACCAGAATTGGCGCTCTTTTAAGCCAAATAGGCCAGGAGGCTTATACTGATTCTGCGCCGGCAGCTATTTCATGGAATCCTGCGGTAAAAAGAATGCAGGATCAGTTAACAGGAATTCAGATAGAACTGGCCCGGGTTAGCGAAGAGTCGTCTTCAGATAACCGGAGGGTTGCTGAGATCAAGAACCGGATCGAATTTCTTAAAAGTGGGATCCAGGACGAGATTGAAAAAACCGTGAGGTCCCGCAAGTCAGTCGCCGTTGATTCGGCCCTGCAGATGAAATTGGCTGAATACGAATTTCAGGATGTCATACTGGCATCCCAGGAAGCGGCCTTAATAGATCTTATCAAAACCCATGAGCAAGAGATAAATAAACTCCCTGTACGGGAAATCAGTCTTATAAGACTTGAAAGAGCTCGAAGGATAAATGATGAGCTTTATGCCACTCTTATGAGATCCAGGAATGCGGCTCAGATCGAGGCGGCAAGCCAGATAGGGAACATAAACGTCATAGACCCTGCTATAACGCCTTTGCATGCTATATACCCGAATAAGAAGAGATTTACGATAATAGCTTTTATGTTAAGTTTATTTTCAGGGATTATGCTCGCCTTTCTCCTGGAGTATTTGGATAACACCGTAAAATCGGAAGAAGAAATCAAAAAACTTCTGGGAATTCCAATTCTTAGTCTAATTCCTCGCTTTACGGTGAATGGTTATTTAAATAGTTACCGGCCTGGATTGAAGAAAGGGAAAATAAGGACAGAAGTTGTCGGACTGGTAATGAAAAATAATCCTAAATCCGCCATTTCCGAGGCCTTCAGGCTGCTGAGAACCAACCTTCACTTTGTGGATTTGGATAAGAAACTGAAAACCATCGTGGTAACCAGTCCGATTGCCGGTGATGGTAAAACCACTGTGGCCGCCAACCTGGCAATAGCACTGGCGGCCCAGGGAGAAAGAGTGTTGATTATTGATGCGGATTTTATAAAACCGGCCATACACAAAATATTTGTGCTCCCCGATTCTCCCGGAATTACAAATACTCTTGCCGAAGGCATGAACTATCGGAGTGTTATTCATAAAGCTGATGGTGTGGAAAATTTGGATGTTATCACTATCGGCCGGATCCCGCCCAACTCCTCCGAGCTATTAAGCTCTTCCAGGATGGAGGAATTTATCGATGAGCTAAAGGGAGGCTATGATCGAATAATCTTCGATACGCCTCCTATGATGGGGGTAACAGATGCTGTAGTTCTGGCCTCCATACTGGATGGAACCCTGCTGGTTTTAAGAGTCGGCAAAATTGAAAGGAATGTCATAAAGAGGACAAGGGAGCTTATTGATAATGCGAAAATCAGGGTTCTCGGCGGAGTCCTGAACGCTGTAGATAACAGGTATGGTGGGTATGGCTACGGTTATTACTATTATGGGAATGCGGAAAAAGGTGGGAACGGGAATAGTTAAATTCCCGCCGGCAAGCTGGCTTTGAGAATTAAAGGCGGGGACTGTTTTTTATTATTGTTTGCATTGCTTTTGAAGATGAATGATAATTTAAAAGCAAAGTTATATAATTGTTATTATAGTGGAGGTTTCTTAATGCGGCACAGGGCCTCAGTTATATTATTATTAACGTTTTGCACAATGCTCTATAGCCCTGTTCTTTTTGCACAGAAAAGAATTCCCGATAATGTGGAGATCCTTTCAGTGCGAATGCTTGCTCTTGGCGGGCTCCACAGCGCTCTTGCAGATGACAATACCACGCTCCTGAGCAATCCTGCCGGCTTTAAATCAGTGGAACCGCAGGTTACTGTTGCCGGGTTCACTCTTGGCATTTACGGCCAGACCGATGATATTGCTGAAGAAGTGCTTACCGGCACAGAGACCGGTGCGGTTGGATATACATATAGTAATATAAATCTTCTGGGGCCGATAGCCTTAAGCTATGTGGGGAATGGATTTGGTTTCGGCATCTTCAATACTTCCAATATTCGCTCCTATGAACCAAATCCGGCTAATAACACAAAATGGACAATAATTGAAGAGAATATTATCTTTTCCGGTGGGTATGCTTTTCGTATTCCAACTCCGGCCAAATGGCAAAGCACTCTGGACTTTGGTTTTTTACTCAGAGCCTTTATAACAGGGCAAAGTCTGATCGAAAAGGATATCCAGGAGGTATATCAGTCCTTCTCGGACCCCCTGGGACTGATTAGCAATGAAGCCTTTAATTTAATACCGGGTGTAGGTATTAATTTTGGATTTCTATATACATATAAAGAAACTTTTTCAATTGGATTGGCAGGCCGGGATCTGGCGCCCTTCAGTATTAATTCCTACACTTCTTTTCAGAGCTTTTTGAATGGCGACGAACCGGACAAATTAAACCTGTGGGTGCCTCTTGATCTTTCATTAGGTATATTCTGGCGCCCGCAGCTTGACCGGGTTGGCCGATATATAACTGATTTCAGGCTTATGTTGGATTACCAGGATATGATTGATTTTCTTACATATCCCTATGCGCCGACCCACCCCTTACTTCATATCAGCTTAGGATGTGAACTGCAATTACTTGAAATAGTCTACTTACGTGCGGGTTTTTATCACCTCCTGCCAGGTGCCGGATTCGGACTTGATCTATCGCTATTCAGTCTGAGTATGGCGTTGTTTGGACGTGAATTATCTTCCGAACCATGGGGGAATCCTTTTTATAATTTTGCGATAGGCATGGAGTTCAAGTATTGAGTTGTATTGCACAGGGATACATTCCGTCTTATCTTAAGATATATTTTAAATTGTCAAAATAGTTTCTCAATATCCTATTTTTATTTAAATTAATTTCAGCGTACTTTCTGGCCACATTATTAAAAGAGCGGGAATCAACATCAATACCCGCCAACATTTTTTTCAGTGCAGTATAAATTGCTTCAACATTCTCCGGTTCTACACGTTGGGCAATACCGGGATATTTATCACAAAGAACACCCAATTCCGTATCTCGTTGAGCCGTAATCAGAGCAGTACCGCCAGCCGAAAAGATGGTGGCTAATTTAGATGGAAGCATACAACCGTCAGTTTTTTTTCTCTGAACCAGCAAATGTACATCAGCAAATGTCATTAAGTTTGGTAATTTATTGTATGGCTGTAAAGGGAAAAACCGTATATTACCCAACTTTAGCTGTGCCGCCTGTTTTTTAAGTCCATCTAAAGCTACACCAGTTCCCACCATAATAAACAGCACATTTTCCATAGCTCGGAATTTATGAGCTGCTTGTAGTATTATCTCTAAACCTTGTTTTTTACCCATATTACCAGCATAGAGCGCTATCAGAGAGGATTCCGGGGTCTTCCACAGCTTACAAAACACGGTTCGATCAGCAGAGGGAGTAATAAAATCAATATCCGCCCAATTGGGAAAATAGATTAGATTATCCTTCTTACCCATTTTTAAAGCAGCACGTTCAATCATGCTATAAGAAATTGTAGAAACTGCATGCGAATTGTGGTTCACGATTATAGTGGGCATCCGTTCCAAGTACAGTTATCTCGCGAATTGGCACGAAGAGAACATGAAGTGCTACATTTATACTCCCCAATCACGCAGTGTAGGCC
>DRHE01000450.1 GCA_011049745.1 Spirochaetales bacterium
ATAGGGGTCAAATATCAGGGAGAGATGTTCTTCCGGTATCCCCACTCCTTGATCCCGGATGGATATCTTTACATATTTTCCTTCCGGAAGCGGTAAATCTCTTCCATTAACCAGGTCGAAATTATCTGCCTTTACCATGATCGATCCACTTTCCGGCATGGATTCAACTGCATTGATTATTATGTTTTTAATCGCAAGCTTCATCTGCTCCTGGTCAAATTCCACAGCATAAAGATCGCTCGGTATAAAAAATTCACTTTTTACATTGGATTCCGATAAGATAAGATCAGTCGTTTCTTTTACCAAGTATCCGACTGAGCCGGTTTTCTTAACCGGCGCCCCGCCCCTTGAAAATGTGATTAATTGATTGGCAAGTTCCTCTGCCTTCAGGGACGCTTCTTCTGCCTCATTCAGAAAATCAGCAACACCGTATTCAGGTTTGACACCATTTTTTGCCATGGAAATATTGCCCATGATTATTGATAACAAGTTATTAAAGTCATGTGCTATACCGCCGGCAAGAACACCTATTGCCTCCAGTTTTTGTGCCTGTTGAAGTTGGGCTTCGAGCCGTCTACGTTCGGTTATATCCTGAAGTGAGCCGAAAAACCGTTTTGGTTGGCCCCTTTCATCCCATTCAACCTTTGCTATTGAATGCACTGTGCGAATAATTCCATCTTTTCGGATTATTCGATATTCTCGATTAATTGGCTCGTCTTTATAAAAAGCTTTATCATTGGCTTCCTCGAACATCTTTATATCATCAGGATGGATGTGGCTCTTAACCAACTCAAAGTCCGGTATGACTTCTCCGGGTTCATAACCCCAAATACGATATTGTTCGTCAGACCAATATAATTTGTTGGTTTCAAGATTTCGCTCCCAGCTGCCAAGATGAGCTATCTGCTGGGCGGTGTTGAGGCGTGATTCGCTCTCCCGAAGCGCATCCGCGGCCTGTTTGTATTCTTCAACTTTCTGCTTCAGTTGCTCATTTATTTTGAAAATTTCAGCTGTCCGTTCTTTTACGCGTTCTTCTAAATGGTCCAGGTGATGTCGCAAATCGATCGACATTTTATTAAAGGAGGCGGTTAGTTCTTTTAATTCCCGGCCAGCCGGCAACGGGATTTGCTCACCAAGATGTTCATCACTACTTGAAATCATAAGTGCTTTATCGTGGATTGCTAAAAGAGGTTTCAAAAGCATCCGCTTATTAATAAACCACAGCAGGCCAAAGAGCCCACCAAGAACTGTCAGCAATAGTATGGAAAGCTGCCAAGAAAAACGGTCGGCATTTTCATAGGCAAATGCTAAAGGAACTCGAATTGAAATGGCCGAGACAACCTCTCCTACCTTGCGGTTAAAACTTCGTTCCGGGCCATAATAACGAACCAAATCCGCAGGAGCTTTATCAGGGGTGCTGTGACAACGGAGGCAGGTCTCTTCCATTACCTCATTCCGGCGTAATACAACAAAATAGGGTTTACCATCTATAACCCTCACAACAGATCTAGTCACCAACCCGGAGTCTGCGTTCATCTCTTCGATAAACGACTTTTCATAAGCATCAGCCTCGTTTTCAGGGCTGCGCGCGTTTATCGCGCTTTCTTTGTAATAGTAATCGCCGGATTCAAGTAACCTATAGTATTTATCGATCTCTCGTATAGCATAGGTGGAAGACATCCAGGTTGGCTCGAAATAATCCTTGGAGCGAATATGATCGATCGATTTAAGCAGCTTCGGTTTCAGTTGACGTGTAAAATAGGTATGTATAGCAAGGTTGCGGTTGAGAATAATGTAGGCCTTTGTTTCAGCTTCAACCAATGCCTGCTGTCGCTCGTTGTAATTAACGAGAGCAACAACAATTATCCCGGCTATTACGAAAATAGCTGCTGTAGCCAAGAAAAGACGACTACTGATCTTTAGGGGTTTTCTTAGTTTATCCATGGACAAATTACTCTATGATTGATAGTAAAACTATAATTCAAAAAGGGGGTATAATCAAGTGAGATTGAAGAAGTCTCACGAAACCTGTCGAGATTCTTTTAGATTAACACAATCGGGCCTATTTGTCTGTCCTTAAATAAACCATAAAACATATCTTCCCCCTGTAATTTTGACAGCTATTATCTTCATGGGAAATATACATTTTGGGCAGACCATTGGGTCAATTATTGGGTGTTGCCAACAATCAGCCGTGCCCATGCAGCTCTGCCCTTCTGATGGTGGAGAACCTACGGGCGATTAGTATGCTGGTTCGTTCCTTCATAACCGCCTCTATCCTCTCCTGAATAATACTATTACCTTATCGTTCAATCTACAATACAAGCGACCGTTGCCGTCGTATCAGGAATTGTTGCAGTATCGCTTTCTTCTTCTACATCATCTATAAAGTTTTTAACAGTTACAGTCCCACTGCCCTGCGTATTTACAGCTTTGACATATACGATAAATACTTTAGCTGTACGAGTCACCTCAAACTCATGGGACCAGTCAGTTGTTGTTACAGATTCTTCAACAAAATCGATATCTCCATTTTCATATGTTATTGTCATCGACCCGCCTGCTGAATGCGTTACTTCATATTTCACGCTTATTGTTCCCAAGAGCGAACACTGCGTTAAACCAAAAACAATAGCCGCAACTATAATTAAAACAGCTGGCAGTTTTTTCATAATACCTTCCTGTTATAGAATTATATTATATTCCCGTTAGAAGTCCTATATTTTTTTCAACTCTTTTTCCGCTATTATGGCTTTATGCACTATACTAAGAATATGAAACTGAAGAACTACCAGGAAAATTGTAAGCCCTTTGGGATCTAACATTGTCAATTCCAAACCCTTTCTTCCATCACCCACCCGGCTAAAGAACATTTATAGGAGATCACAATTACAAATATGTAATTGAATTGAATACTTTTTTCCGGATTTCCACTCTTTATCTATATAAGATATACCTAATTCCTTACATCAAAAGTAGTTAACGATTATATTAAAATAATTCAGATTCTTTCTTTCCTGGCACGAGTATTGCTATATGATTTATATATTTATTCAAACAGGGAGGTTTATATGCCTTATAAATTAAACGGAGGAGTCTATTCAGTCAGGTGCAGGCATCCATACTGCGGTTTTAATGTCAGGTTTGATATCGATCAGAACATCATGGGTGTATCAGAGAAAGATGCTGAATATGAAGCAAAACGATTGGCAAGAGATATGGCTCTGACCAAGCATGAAGCGATCTATGGAATGAAACATTCCTTAAAACATCCGGAAATACGCAGAGTTGCAGGCAGCTTCGATCTGTTCGGCCCAAATCTCAAGGTTGTGACAGAGAATTCAGTCTCGTATCGGGAGTTTGAAAAGGGAGAGTGCATACTCAGGAAAGGGGATGATGGAGCTACAATATGCCAGGTAGTAAGGGGCAGTGCTTTTCTCGGGCAGAACAAGTCTCACCGCTACAATAGGGGAGACTGCTTTGGTGCAGCAGCCTTATTAGCACATCAGAACCGTACCGCTGATATAATTGCCGGAAAAGACGGCACCAGGATCGCTTTTTATAATGTGATAGCACTGAGTAAAAAAAATCCAAATAAAGCGAAAAAACTCTATACTAAAGTAATGGAAGATATTTTTACGATAATATCCAACCTGGAATATAAAATCAGCAGTCTGGAAAAGAAATTACAGAGAAATATAGTGTGAAAAACATTCTGCCTTTACTTGATTTTTCGTGCCTTGCGGAGTGATTTGTAGAATAAAACCAAAAGATAGACCGTACCGGTCAGGCAAGCGGCGGTAACAGCAGGCTCTGACGGAATTGCTGGGTGTAAAGTGAGTGATAGCGTCCCATAGCTCCTATCAGTTCCGTATGGCTGCCCTGCTCCACAATGTGTCCATTTTCAATTACCAGAATACGCTCTGCCCTTCTGATGGTGGAGAGCCGATGGGCAATTATTATGCTGGTTCGGCCCTTCATAACCGCCTCAAGCCCATTCTGAATTAAGGCCTCGGACAGGGCGTCTACAGAGCTGGTAGCTTCATCCATTATGAAGATATCCGGATCTGAGAGAACCGCCCTGGCCAGGCAGATCAACTGCTTCTGTCCAAGGGAAAGCAGGCTCCCTCCTTCGCCGACTTCCTGCTCATACCCTTTATCCATTTTAACTATAAACTCATGAGCACGGGAAAGGCGGGCCGCAGTTTCAATTTCCTTCAGGCTTGCTTCCAGACGTCCGAAACGGATATTATCTTCAATTGAGCCGGAAAAGAGATGTGGAGTCTGCAGCACTATACCTATCCGTGACTGTATCGCCTCCTGCGTATACCGCAAATAGTCCACCCCGCCAAATAAAATTGTGCCGCCGACAGGCTCGTAGAAACGGCAGATAAGGTTGATTATTGTGGATTTACCGCCCCCTGTAGGACCAACCAGTGCCAGGCTTTCTCCTTGCCTGATTTTAAGGTTGAAATCCTCCAGCACGGGTTTTCCCTGCTCATAGAAGAAGTCAACATGGTTGAAATCAATTACCTTAAGCAGGGAACAATGATCACCGGCGCCGGCCCGGTCCTGCACTTCCGGATTTGAGTCAATCAGGGAGAAGACGCGCTCTGCAGAGGCCAGGGCATTCTGCATGGAAGCCCATACCCTTGCCAGATCCTGGATCGGCCAGAGCATAAAAGCAACATAGAATATGAAAGCCTGGATACCGCCCAGGGTCATTTCTCCGCTCATCTTCTCAAGACCTCCGTACCAGATAATTGCCCCCAGTGCAAGGGAACCGATTATCTGTACACAGGGCAGAAAGAGCGCTGAAAACCAGGCCGCGCGGTAGGAAGCCCGGTACATGGAACCCGCTTCCAGGGAAAACTCCTCAAGATTCTGCTCTTCCCGGCAAAGAGCCTTGATAACCCGCACCCCGGTAATCATCTCATTGTAACCGCCGGTAAGCCGTGAGTTCTGCTTACGTACCTGCCGGTATTGCTCGAGTATCTTCCTCTGGAAAAGAACTGCCACCCAGACCATTACCGGTACCACGGCCAGCACAATCAGGGCCAGGCGCCAGTGAATGATAAACATAAAAATTAGAGAGGTGCCGATATTCATTATCGCCCAGGTTACA
>DRHE01000451.1 GCA_011049745.1 Spirochaetales bacterium
TGAAGGCACCATTGACTTAAAGAAGGTCTCAGACCGGGAAGAAGCTGCCCTGCTGCTTCGCTGGGTAATCAAAGAGCTGGAAGCTATTTCCAAACCCAAACAGCAGCATGATCAGGATTTGAAAGAGGCGAAAGATCTTTACCGAGAGTGGGGTTATTAGGACCTATAAAATAAGACCTTTATCCGCACCTGTCCTTGGTCTCAAGCAGGCTCGCTTTAGTCAGTTTCAGACCTTTCATTTTTTCCTTAAGCTCAGTCACCGCTTGTTCCACCTTTCTCCGTTTCAGGTCGCGGTCTTCAAAGAGCTCCCCCTGCTCAAGGGAACCGGGGCGGAGCAGCTGCGTCGTACCCACACCAAGCAGCCTGATCGGGGTTGAGCCATTCCATTTCTTTCTTAACAGCTCCAGGGCAACCCGGTATAACTCATCTGAAGAAGTAAGGTAGTGTTTAAGGGTTTTCTGAATGGTAGTGGTGGTAAAATCTTCATAGCGAACCTTGAGAACAGCAGTATTTGCTTGCCAACCTCCCACTATTAAGCGGTGCATTATCTGCTGGGAGAGCTCCAACAGGGTCTTATTGATGGCGGTGCGGTCTTTTTTATCCCGGGCAAAGGTCCGCTCACTGCTTATTGAGTGGCTCCTGGGATGATCGGAGTAAATTCCCGGGTCCATTCCGCGCGCCGCCAGGTAAAGGTAGCGGCCGCCGGCAACCCCCATCATGGAACAGAGTATGTCGCGGGAAAAAGAACGCAGTTTTTGTATAGAGGTAATGTTCAATTCCGCCAGCCTGTCAAGGGTTTTTTCACCTATACCCCAGATATCTTTTAGAGATAGCCGGTCGAGGAACTCAATTGGTTCTGTTACCTGGAAGAGTCCGTCAGGCTTCTCATACTCCGAGGCTAATTTGGCCAGGAATTTATTGGCGGCAATGCCAATAGAAAGAGTTAATCCAAATCTATCGGCAATGCGCTCTTTGATCATCCGGCCAACCTGCAGAGCAGGACCGAAAAGGCGTTCAGTACCGGAAAGATCAAGGAAGGCTTCATCTATTGATATCTGTTGAAAAACCGGGGTAATATCCGCTAACTCTTTCATTATCTCTTCAGATATCTCGAGGTAGCGCTTCATGCGCACCGGGCGGAAAATGCCTTGAGGGCAGAGGCGGGCGGCGCGGGATACCGGCATGCCTGAGTGTATGCCGAAACGTCTGGCTTCATAGGAACAGGCGGAAACCACTCCCCTGTTGCCGGGCTGCGGGCCCACAATAACAGGTTTTCCCTTTAATGAGGGATTATCCTGCTGCTCCACGGAGGCATAAAAGGCGTCCAGATCCACATGAAAAATGGTCCCGGTCATAATTTTGGGATTTAGAAACCCTCCTCCAGACCTGACTGCAGATTTTCCAGCACCTGGAGAATATTCTGGTTATTCTCAAGTTTGATACGACGGTTGATTACCTTTTTCAGGGCTTCCTCATTACTGTCTTCCAGGATACCCTGGACAAAGAGATTGAGCGCCGGATCTTTTGCCGCATCCAGAATTATCAGCAATTCAGCTTCGCCTCCGATCTGGGCCAGTGCGTAGAGGGCCCTTTTCCTTAAGGGTACGGGTATCTCAGTTTTAAGCAGGGCAGGCGCTATATCCGCAGTTGCCTGAGAAAACATATCTCCCAGCGCTTCAATAACTCTTAAGCGCAGTTCGATATCTTTTTCCCTTTTAAAGAGCCTGATCAGGATATTTTCCGCAAGCGGGTCGCTGATAGAGAGATCTTTCAGAACAGAGGTGGCTTCCTTCTTAATTTCCGAATCCGGGTCGCGGTTAGCCACTTTTAACAGGGTGGCTATCACCTGAGGCTCCGAGGATCCCAGATCGCCAAGAGCCTGCAGAGCAAAGAAGCGCAGCATGGAATATTTCTCTTCCCTCATTTTTACCACGTTCAGAAGGGTCTCCCATATTTTTAATTGAGGTGAATCATAACGGATCGCGCCCAGAGCCCGGACTGCATTAATGCGCACATTGATAGTCTCGGTTTCGCTCTTTACCAGCCGTTTGAGCTCGTCCACGGCCCGGGGATTTTCTGCTGCCGATCTCTCCCAGGGCTTTGATGCTCTCCTTTTTTAGCTCAGGCCTGGCAAGAAGCTCCAAAAGGTAGTCAACCGCTGTTGGATCGCCGATCCACCCCAGGGTTTTTATTGAGGCTTTGACCTGGTCTGAGTTCTGCTCCGCTTCTTTAATGATTGTATGGATCATGATATTAACTATCAATTGGCTGTCTTCCTGATTCAGGGTTTCAGGCAGCGGATAGCCCCGTTCAATCATGGTAAAGAGCTCATCGCGCGCCTGAACAAATTCCGTCTCTGATTTCCCGGCTTCCTTTTGATAAGCCATAGTCATGGTATTGATCAGTTTCTCCAGAGGTATAAACTCATAATTCTTGATTATAAAATCCAGGATCTCCTTACCCTGAATAAGCCCATCCTTAATTGTGGATTCAGCAATAACCTCGTCAATATCTTCATTCTGGTCGATCCCGCCATTCTGGTTCAAATCGATGTAACCCCTGGAAAGAGCGGGGAAAATCTTTTTCAGCGCTCCCGTAAGGGGGCTGTCTACTACCTGGTTCTGGCTTTGAGAGAAAAATACCGGTATTGCTATAAAAAATATCAGCAGTGCTTTACGCATAAAATCCCCTTAATATATCAGTTCGCTTTCTTTTAACAATCCTATCACTACAGCGTAACATTAATTCCCAACGTTAGGAAATAGTGGGAAAGTAAGAATCTGGGGAATTGTCGACAGAACTGAGGTGATCGTTTGTCGAATATTTCGATGTCTTGATAA
>DRHE01000452.1 GCA_011049745.1 Spirochaetales bacterium
ACCTCAAGCTTATCTCATTCACTCAGCTATTAAGAAAAACCGAGTATGCTTTAGAAAAGAAAAGGCTGAAGGAAACGGGAGAGTTGATAAAAAGAGTAGAGGCTATAAATGCAGATGATCCTGTAGCAATGTATTTAAAGGCAGTATACCTGCTGGAATGTAGGAAGCCTTTTCTTTTCTAAAGCATACTCGGTTTTTCTTAATAGCTGAGTGAATGAGATAAGCTTGAGGTATAAAACCTGGTTTTTGCTTGAAAACTTGAAATTGGCAGTAAGTTCTTCATACCCTTCCTTCTTAACTTGAACTTTATGTTCACCACTGGGCAAATAGCCGATTACAAAACGACCGTTAATATCGGTCTGAGGACCTTCCTCATCATCAAGAACTATAAGCGCCCCTGAACAGGGTTGATTATCAAAGTCATAAACCATTCCAAATAAAGGGGCCTTAGCAAATTCCATAGAAGCTGCCCTATCCTTAGTAAGACAGGATGAAAAAGAAAGAGCCAACCCGATAACTATCAATTTCAAAACCTTTTTCACTATAATATCTTCCTTATTTATTCCTTATAATACTATATTTTTTACCTTCATATTCAAATAGAAATCTTTCTGCCGATATTTCAAGGAGTTTCCACCCCCTGCTCCGGCCGTATAAAGCAACAGAAATTACCTTCCCGCTTCTGCTGTCTTTAAACATATACTCCTTTATGTTCCCTTTACCAACTACAAAACCCATTGGTTTCAGCCAGCGGGCTATATCAGGAGGCGTCTCAATGAGAGGTTTACTTTTTATAATCCTGCGCCGCCAGCCAAAAAGGTAGGCGATTTCTTCAGCATAAGCAATTTCTTTTGGAGAATCTATATTGAGAACCGGCTTTTCAACCTGGTCCTGGACACCTTTTTCCGCAGCAATAGTTATTTGCCTACTCTCCCACGGAACAATAAAAAGAAAAGCCAATACTATAGCAATCAATAATAGTGGAATCTCAATTATCCATTTTATTATATTTTTCATAGCCTATTCTGAAAACTGAATTAATTACCCCATTTTCACTTCTTGAATTTATAGAAACATAGGGAATATGCCAGTATTTATCTGATAAAGAGACACTCTCTAAGAATGAGATAAAACCGAGGGCACTCCCCCGAACTGAAAACTCCAAGAAAGTATTTTTTCCTACCTCCATAGTTTGATAGCGATTTATTTCAAGCCCGCTAGAAACAAGGAGATCATGAATAATAATTCCAAAACGGTATGTATCAATATCCTGCTCAAAATAGAATCTATGCTTCAATTCAGCCAGCTCTTTATAAAGATCATCCCTTTTAAATATAAGCTCATTTTCATCAGGCATCTTTATTCTAAATCTCTTGAGCTGTTCTTCTATTAATCCGATTCTTTCCTGCAAATCAGCTCTCTTACTGATTTCCAATAAATAAAATATTCCAAGAAAAGTTATAACAACAGTCCAGAGTAAGATATTTAATAATATTTTTTCGCGTTTATTCAGCATAAACTCTACCGGAAACCTTAAACAGCTCTTTATCTGAATTTTTCAAAGGAACTATCTGCACAAGCTTTACGTTGGTAAATAATTTTATTTCTTTAAACCTCTCCATTAAACCAAGGGGATTCTTGCCAATAGCCTCAAGCTGGAAAGAGTTCTTCTCATAAACAAAAGACTGGATCCTGGTATCTTTAGTTAAAACAGATTCCAATTCAGATAGAATGAAATATGTATCTATTGGTATTCTTTCTTTTAAACTATTTAATTCTTCTTCCATAGCTCTTATTTCATTTTGTAAAGAGACCACTTCTGTTGTATGCTTTGCCAAAGACCTTATACTGCTTTCCAGATCTATCAAGTAGCGCTGCTGCCGGTCAACAGTTTTCTTAAAGAGTAGAGCGGATATAAACAAAACTATTATACATACAAGCTGAATGCGCAGCCTTTGATCGATCAACCTTTTTTTCTTTTTCTCTTTGAACAGGAAATCCGTTTTTCTATTGATCCTGTTAAGAGCATCCTGAATTGCAAAAACCTCAACAGAGATATTTTTATCTACTATCCCGGCGGCCTTCTCTTTTAGAAGCTCTTTTTCCTGCTCTGAACTGAAAACAACCCAGTTGAACTTACCAGCATACTCCGGGAGCATTTTCATTATATGGTTAATATCAAGGGAAAGTTTGGCTGTCCTCTTTATTACAAAAGAATCTACTTTTTCATTTTGCGAAAATACAAGGATATCGATCCAGGCGCCATACCAGAACGAAAAGATAACGGCTTTACCAGGGTATCCGGCAATAAAAGGTTTAATTAAATTAAAGGGCAATAACAGGTGTTTCCCATTAGATATTTCCTTATACTCATCCAGAACCTCTTTCCGGCATAAAAAGAGTATTGCGAATTTCTTCTTTTTTGCAATTGTAAATAGACTGTAATCAAAAACCGTATCTTCAGGATGTCCCGGATAGAGGCTTCTTATCCTGTATTTTAGAAAACCTTCAATTTCACGCTCCGGTATAGAAGGGATCTCGGTGACCTTAACATCAAAATCCATTCTGGACATCATCAGCGCTTTAAAATCCGAAGGAGAATCAGAGGGCCGGTTCTCCTTAAAGCGAAAGAGAGTATATTTGCCGCCTTTCTTTTCAAGGTATGCATAGCTGTTCACAATGATAAATCCTCTTCTACCAGCCGAAACCTCGGCTCTCCCTCTTCTTTTTCTTCCGGCATCCGTGCAATTATGCGGGTTAATTTAAATTTTTCACCTTCTATATATATTTTCCAGAACCAGGTCCTGCAGCCAAGATAATGATGAAGCAGGGTCTCTGCGTACTTTTCCCCGATCATAGCTTCCAAATCATTCACTGTCCATTCCGAGCTTTCTCTTAAATTGATAATGCTCTCTGCCTTTTCGGCAGTGATCTCGTAGTATGAAAATAGATCCTCTATTATATTTTCGTGCACAAAATGGATATTCATTACAGGCTCTGCATTTAATACAGGAAACAGCGTATCGTAATTTAAACCGCTTAAAAATGATTCCATATCTTGCGGTTCAATTTGCTTTTTTTCAATTCTAATATCCTGCAGCTTTGTATGGAATACTTCCGCTTCTTCCATATTCCCTGTTCGAATAGAATATAGCTTCCTCAGTACAAACTCATCGCTTATATTTATATTGAAATAGTTATACGCGGTGAAAAATTCTTTAATATCCTCTTCTTTTACGAAATCATTAAACGCCCTTTCGATATTCAAATGTATACCTGAATCTTCTCTGAACTGCTGGAGCTCCTGCGCTGTTTTCTCAAAATTAAGAACATCCATTCTTTCCAACAGCTCCTTCCTTACCCAATTCAACCCTATTGCGCTGGATACATCTTTCAAGCTTACTACTTTAATACCCTTATGCTCCATGCTTTTTATCCCTTCCCAGACTGGATCCTGCAATGCATCTGTAAAGGGTGTAGGATCATCTAAAAGCAGTTGAACAATTTGATCGGCTGTCTTCAGTAACAACTCTTTTTCTCTATCTATTTCCTCACTTCTCTTAAGTTCCTTAAGCGCTATCTCAATAAATACGCTCCCGCTTAAAAATAATACGGATATAAAAAGCAGTAAGCTAAGAATTACAGCAGAAATGGAACCTTTTTCTTTCATAGCGGATTACCGCCAAAGCGTGCATATATTATTACCTGGTCATTACCTTTTTTACCGGAAGATATTGACAACTTTACACCCAGTGGATTTTCCCCATCACCTTCCCATAGTTGAAAACGAATATTATTGAAAGGTCCAAAAGCATTAAACTGCCCTGTTTTTGTCGAACCGATTAACAGCATATCCCTTGAGATTTTGAATATCAGCATATCCTCGTATTCCGCATTCAGGTATGGAATTGCAAGGCTGGACTCCCCTCTCTCTGTTTTGATTTTACCCTCCCAGAAAGGTATCTTTACCTTATTGGCATTCTGCCTGAGAAAATTATCCAACTGTAGTATTTTAGCAGACATGGAGGCCTCGGAAATGATCTTTCTAATCAGCCCTTGAGAATTGATGAGTCCCGCCCAGATTGTAATACCGAGAACAGACAGAAGAACCATGGAGACCAGGATTTCAATAAAGGTAAAGCCTTCTTCATTTTTAAAAGTGCTCATCTAACGGCTTTTCCGGATAAAATAGAGTCTCTCTTTCTTTAACATTCTCATTCCTGGTTGAAATCAACTGGATTACCCTCTCTTTTACCAGCTTCGCTGTTCTAGCGGCCAGAGCAATGCTGCTCAGTGTCAATAGAATAGCCACAGTGGCTATCAATAGAGCGCTTAGTACATCAATCAGTACAAAGCCTTTTGTCAGTCTTCCCATGAGCATAGATCTTTGTCCATTCCTTCACCGCCCTCCATACCGTCTGCGCCAAAAGAGCGTATGCCGAAAGGAAGTCCGTGGGGACCAGGGACTTTATACTCATATTCCCTGCCCCAGGTATCTAGAGGTACCTTTTTATTCAAGTAGGGTCCGTCCCAGCCTTTGGGAACCGGTTCCAATATCGGTTTTTCCCATAGCGCCTGAAGGCCCTGCTCGGTTGTAGGATACCTATTGCAATCCAGAAAATAGGCGTTCAACGCAATAGAGAAGCTTTGAGTCTGGTTTTTTGCTGCTACCACCCGGGCCTTGGACACATACTTGATATAGGTAAAACCGGCAGCTCCGATTAAAATAAAAAGGATCATCATGGCCACCATGATCTCTATAAAGGTAAATCCTTCCTGATTATCCTTTTTCTGTTTCTGTTCCATTCTTGCTCCCTAAACTATATTAACCCCTCGTATATTGAAAAGATAGGGGTTATAAAAAAGACAATTATCATAAAGATAATAATTCCAACTATGAGTATCAGAATTGGCTCAACCAGGCTCATAAAGCGGGTGGACCACTTTTCGATCTCACCCTGGTAATAGCTTCGGAGTTGAGCAAATATCTTATCTACACTGCCGGAGCGCTCGCCAATAGCCATCCACCTGCCCAGCCTTTCTGAAAAAATAGGATTGCT
The DNA here is from genome assembly GCA_011049745.1 of Spirochaetales bacterium. Taxonomy (GTDB): domain Bacteria; phylum Spirochaetota; class Spirochaetia; order SZUA-6; family DRHE01; genus DRHE01. Next base: position 5,061 of record DRHE01000452.1, read on the forward strand.
TAAAAAAGAGACAGAGAGGCTCTCTCCTTTTATAATACTATCCCGCGCTTTAAGAATACCGGAGCGAAATGCCTGATTTTCTACAACCTTGCCGGACTCCAACAGGGCATCCTCCACATTGAATCCGCCGCCCGTAAGAGTTTCCATGGCAAATAGGAAATTCAAGATCTCTTTTAAATATCTCATTCTGCCTAAAACAGGCAGCTTTAAAGATAACCGGTCCAATTTTTCAGCCATCCCCTTATTCCTTTTTCTTATAATTGACAAGATCAGAATACTCAATATTACAATACCTGTTAAAATAGTTCCTATTATAAATGAGTAATTCAATATCTTTATCATTGACTCCAGCCGCCGGGGCAAACCGACACCAAGCTGACTGAACATTTCACCTATCTTTGGCAAAATAAAAACAACTATGCCGATTATCCCGATAACAGCAACACTTATAACCAATACAGGATATATTAAAGAGCTTGCAAGCTTGCTTTTCAGCTTGCGATCTTCTGTTAAGTATTCTGCAAGCTTCTTGAATGCGCCTTCTAATGAGCCTATCTTTTCGCCAATCTTGATAAATCCCTTGAAAATGGGCGGAAACCCGGTACCAAAATCATCTAAAACCTGGTAAACCGATCTGCCTTTCCTTATTTCCTCCAAAAGAGCAACGATAATCTCATTTACCTGACCCTTCAAGAAAATAGTCTGGGCAATTTCCAGGGAATCCTTAAAAGTAAGTCCTGAGGAAAGCAGAAGAGAGATTGTATTGGTAAATTCCAATATGGAAGCACTGGAATACCTTTTTCGCTTTGCTTTTGTTATTGTGCTTTCCTGGATCTCTCTTACCATAACAGGGAAGATATTTTCCTGGTTAAGCTCGCGAATCAGGATCTCTTCAGATATAGCTTCCCGTTTGAACTCACTGGATTTACCTTTTCTATCTATAACCCTGCAGAAATATATTGGCATTACGCTAGGCGGAAACAGCCCTTTCAACCTCGGAAATTGTTGTTATTCCCTGTAAAGCTTTGTTCAGACCATCAAAAATAATCGGTTTCATTCCATTAGAGCTTAGATATGATCTTATTTCCGCTTCCCTTCTTCCCTCAGCAATCATCTTCTCAACTTCATTATCAGTCATAAACATCTCAAACAATCCAATCCGGCCCCGGTAACCGGTATTGCGGCATAGCTTACAGCCTTCTCCCTTAAACAGTGGGCCGGCCGGAAGCTTATACCTGCTTAAAAGCTCCTTTTCATTTTTAGATGGCTTGACCTTTTTACGGCACCCCTCACAAATAATGCGTACAAGCCTTTGAGCAACAGAACCTCTCAATACTGCTGAAATGAGGTATGGCTCAACTCCCATATTTTTCAGACGGGTAATAACCGATAGCGAATCTTTTGTATGCAGTGTTGAAAAAACCAGATGCCCGGTTAATGATGACCTGATTGAAAGCTCTGCGGTCTGGTAATCCCTGATCTCTCCCACCATAATTATGTTGGGATCCTGCCGCAGTACTCTCCTTAAAATGGAATCAAAGGTAAGCCCTATTCTTTCATTGGTCTGGATCTGGTTTACACCGTCAATTACATATTCTATTGGGTCTTCTATGGTAATGATTTTCTGTGTATCTGATTTTATATGCTGTAGAATAGCATTCAAAGAAGTAGTTTTACCGCTGCCCGTTGGCCCGGTTAATAGAACCAGACCATTGGGAAAGCCGGACATTTTTTTCAGCAGCTTTAGATTATCTTCTGAAAGCCCAAGCTGCCCCAGTGAAAGAGGAGCATTCTTTTTATTGAACAAACGCAAGACAATCGATTCCCCATTTGCAATAGGAACAATTGAAACCCTCATATCCACCATATCATCGCCCAGGTGCACCGTAATGCGGCCGTCCTGGGGCAGGCGTCTTTCCATTATGTTCAGATTTGACATTATCTTGATTCTGGTGGCCACAGCCGGGAAATTCTCTTTTTCCAGGCTGTTAACGGTATGAAGATAGCCGTCCAGCCGGTATCTGATTACCATCTCACTTGAAAAACATTCAATATGAATATCCGATGCGCCAAGCCGTATAGCTTCTATAATAGTGCTGTTAACCAGGTTTATTATCGGGGCGTCATTGGCCAGTTTATCTAAAAGCAGTTTTTCTGCCGCTGTGGTCCATACTTTTTTATCTCTATTATTCAGGTTGGAAAGCTTCTCGCCTAAGAAACCTGAGAGCTCATTCCTGTCAATTTCATAAAAAACAATTCTTTTCTTATGAAAATTTCTCAAGTTTTCCAACAGGGCAATATTAGACGGGTCACAACATCCTACATAAATAGTGTCCTCATTTTCTTTAAGTTTGATTATTGAGTTGGTCTCAATATACTCTAACGGATATTGGCTTGAGCCTTCCGGAAGCGGCTTATAATCAGCCAAATCCACTTTTTCCATCAATAGATCGGAGTAAATATCTTCCATAATTTTTATGAACCCAAGAATTTATTATAGAGTTTTTCCAGCCTTAAGCCTATTTCTGTTTCTTCGAGCTTACTGTAATCTACATGAGGTACTATATAAATTACCAATTCAGAGTTTTCCACTGATTCTTTCCTGGATTGGAATAGATAACCCAAAAGAGGTATGCTGCCCAAAATAGGCACTTTATTTACATGTATACTCCTCTCCTGCCTGATTAACCCGCCGATTACAAGCGGTTTTCCCGATAGAGTGCGAATTTTAGTATTTATCACATTTTCCGAGGTCGGCGGAATGCTCCCCGATTCCGTAGAGACATCGGTCCCTCTCTTGGAAACAGTAGCCTTTACATCCATAGTAATCATACCGTTCCCTGAAACCCAACCCTTTATATTGAAGATCAATCCTGAAGTAATTTCCCGCGTAACGCCGGTGTATTTTGTGTTTCCATCTTCATCTACTTCTATTTCCCGGTAGCGGTAGGTTTCCGTATTCTGGAAACTGATCTCCTGATCAGATACTCCGATTAAAGTAGTATCAGCCAGAACCCGAGCCTTATTGGTGCTTAAATCAAGACTCAACTGTACTCCAAACTGGTAGCCGAATGTAGAGACAATATCGAAGCTTAAAGAAAGCAGGCTGCCTATAGTGCCAATAAAGGCGTTTTCTGTTCCGCCTGCTGTAGCTTTAAAAGAATCACTCCAGTTTATTGCTTCTCCGGCCTGATGCTGAATAACCAATACCTGGTAGCGTATCTGAGGAGCAGGCTGGTCAAGGAGCTCAAGTTCTCTATAGAATCTTTCTAATTTCTCAGGAGAAGTCTTTAAGAATACAACTGAAGAGTCCGACGTCTCAATAATCTCTTTTTCAGTAATAGATGGAGGCAGTTTCTCCAACAGATCCTGAGCCTTGATATACTTCAATTTCACAGTAACAGTTTCTTCGGGCCTGTCAATTAGTTTTAGATATTCTTCAAGGATTTTTTTTCTTTCAGGGAATAGACGAATAATAAATGAGTTTGTATTGGGAATAATAATCGGCTCAATATATTTAAAAGCAGGCGGGAACATTGATCTTACATTAGTATTATCCAGGTACTTCAAGTCAAAACGATAGTGTTTCTGCCCCTCATCGGGCAGATCAATTTTTTTGATAAACTCCTGTACAGGACCTATTTCTTCCAGGCTGCCGCTTAAGATAATTGAATTGCTATTAACGTCGAGCTTAAAAAACTTGCTTGACAGCATTTCAGAGGGGAAAAGGTTTGATATTCCCTGGGCTGCAATATGTATTAAAGGCAGGCGTATAGTTGTCTTCAATTTCTTCAAGATATCACGCTGCTGGATTTCAAAGATGTAATAGATTTCTCCAACTTTTGAATAGTCAGCATTAGCCTGATCCAGGATCAGCCTTAACAGCTTTTCAAAACTTTTATCTTTAAAACGAAGTTTCTCTATATACGAATCCCTCTGTAATAACAGGGAGTACTCATGGTCTGATTTTATAAAGAGATCATCAATTATTTCCCGGAACCGTGCTTTATCTACATCCATTGAGTATAGTTCCCCAGCTTTGTGAATCATATCGGTTTGAGCCCTGCGCCCTTCAGGAGCCTTTCCTTCATGTCTTGGCGGAATATGCTTTATATAGAAGTAATCTTGATCCGCCTCAACCTTATAATCCGGGTATCTTTTTATAATAATATCAAGCAATTTTTGCGGTTCGACTTTTGTAATGTGAACCGATAGATTTTGGGATGGAAGCGAATCAAATAGTATGGTCTTACCAATTGCTTTTGATGCAGCCCGCACTAACAGGTTTATTTCAACATCCTCACCATCCATGGATATTTTCCCTGTACGTTCGTCATATTCCACCTTAATGCGGGAAACATAATAGATGTTATTCTCTTTTCGAAGGTACATTTTATAGGTGTTCAAAAAAACTTTGATGGCTGTTTCAAAATCAGTTTCTGAAAAATAGTAGGAAGCTGATCCTTTAACCGTTTCATCCGGAATTATCGACTTGCCTGATATTTCTCCCAGGGCCAGGAGAATGTCTGTAATGGGCTGGTTTATAAATTGCATCTCTTTTATTTGTTCAGAAAAGATGGATAAGGGTGAAAGGTAAAAAAACAAGAAGAAGAGAGCAAATATATATATTGATCTTTTTTTCACAGCTTTTCTATATGCCATTAATAATACTATTGATAAAAGCCTCGATTTTTACTTTCAGCAAAAAGGAAATAACCCCGCCCAAAACCAGGAAAGGGGCAAAGGGAATACTCTCCTTTGTGGTCATTTTTTGTAACTTTATCATAACCAGTATAAACAATAAACCGGAAAAAGATGCAAAAAAAATTGCCAAAGCCCAGGCCCAAACACCTACTATAATAGAAATAAATGCTGATAACTTGGCATCGCCCAGACCGATTCTGCCTTTAGAAAAAATGAAAAAAAGCCAGATCAAGCTGAAACCCACAAAGGCATCGATCAAGTACCATGGAGAGAAGTAGCCCTGCAAGAGCCTGACAATCAATATTACCAACATACCTGAATAAGTAAACAGGTCAGGTATTTTTTTCTCTTTTATATCGTAATATAGTATTGACGCTAAAAATGGTATGGAAATGAGGCCTTCAACAATATTGATTTTACTGTCCGTCCTTTCTTTTTGGTTACCAAGAATACTAGCTGGATAAGGAACCTGCAAGTTGAGCCATAGTTAAGGAAGAATCAGGCAATAAATTCAAAAACAACCATTATTATAGCAAGTACTGTAAAGCCAAGGCTTATAAATTTGAACATCATAGAAAATCGTTTATCCATATCTTCAAAGCGTTTGTCCGTGTACTTATGCATGTCCTCGAAGCGTTTGTCCATGTACTTCTGCATGTCTTCAAAGCGTTTATCAATACCTTCAAAGCGTTTGTCCATGTACTTATACATGTCCTCGAAGCGTTTGTCCATGTACTTCTGCATGTCTTCAAAGCGTTTGTCAACTCTCTCAAAACCCTGCTTTATAATTTCAACCAGAGTTTTAATATCGCTTCGTATTTCATTCTGCTCTTTTTCATAACTTTCCCTACGGACAATATTTTCAGTTAAAAGCACAATATAGCGGTGTAGAGATTTTTTGTTTTTTACTTCAACAGCTTCTTCTAACTCTTGCTCTAGAATTTCTACGATAGCTTCCATTCTGCTCTCCATGTTTATAGGGTAATCAATCAGATTGATCTTTACAAGTTATTACATGCCTTTCTGCTCTGATGCTTCAACTTTTAATTGCCAACAGGGTAACTTCAGTCCAGGGGTAGGTCTTTCTTATACTCGGCCAGATCATGAATGCCTGCCTCCAGCTTGCCCGCTTCGCTCATCCGTTCCATAAGCACTTCGCCGTTGAATACAGCCTCATGCAGGGATTCCAGATCCCTGTAGCCCAGGGATTGAAAGCATTTCTTGATCCCGCTTTTTATCTTGGGAACCCATCTGGCTACCGGGCCCTTGGCGCGCACCATGCCAACGACCCCCTCTCCCACAATTCCAGCTGAAGCTTCCTCATCATAACGGTTGGAGCTGCCCCGCAACATGGCTTCGACGGCACCCATTCCCTTATAGCCCTTGAGTTTCCTGCCCTGGCGGTCATATATTACCTCACCCGGCGCCTCATCGGTACCAGCCAGCATGGAGCCAAGCATAACACAATCGGCAAAGAGCAGACCTTTGCCGATAGCCGAAAATGTTGCATAACCCCCGTCTGAGATTACCGGTATGTACGGTTCAATATTATGTTCAGCGCAGTACCGGCGCACGGCCAGTGCGCAGGAGTAGGTTGCTGTAATCTGCGTACGGGTGCCGAGGCTGACCTGTGAAGTTGAGCAGATAGATCCCACGCCTTTGCCCACACGTATTGCATCAGCCCCCCATTTAATTCCCTGGACAGCTCCCCCTGCAGTGGCTACATTGCCGTAAATTGCTTCTATTTCCGGATAGTTTGCCTTCAAATAGCCGAGTACATCTCTTTCATGGGCGGAGTTTCCATGTGAGCTGTCAACACATAAAAAGTCGACGCCCGCTTTGATCAGCTCTGCAGCTCTTTCCCTGGTCTCCCCCAGCTCCGTTTTTACCGCGGCGCCCACTAAGAGGCTCTTACTTGAATCTTTAATACTGTCCGGATAAGCCTCGCTTTTTTCGATATCCGTGCGGGTAACCAGGCTGTCAATATTACCGTCACTCGCAACTATCAGCAGAACACCGGCATGACTTTCCAGCAGTAGATCATTCGCCCGCTGCAAGCGTTGAAAATCATCTTCCGGCAGCTCTTCCATTCTGACAATTTGATGTTCCAGCAGCTTCAGCGGGATCATCCGCTCAGCTACAGCCAATTGGCTGTGCTTCCGGCCTGAATAATCATTCTTAGTCAACAACCCTACCAGCTTGTTGCCATCAACTATGGGCAGGGTGGATATTCCGGTGCTCTGCTGCAGCTCCATGGCTCTGGTTATCGGGTCCCGGGGCGACAGGGTTATCGGGTCCTTAACAAAACCATTTTCGAAGCGTTTAACCAGGCGCACCTGTTCGCTCTGTTCTTCAATTTCCAGATTATAGTGGATGATAGCCGGGAATCCCTGCAGTGCTACTGCAATAGCCAGAACGCTTTCGCTCACATCTTCCATTGGCGAAGCAACCAGGGGTGTTTTAATAGCAATATTCCGGGTGATCCGACTCTTTAAGCTGACGCTGCTTACCGGAAAATCTATTGTCCGCGGTTGAAGAATACACAGGTCATTAAAGGTCAGGCTCTCGCCTGAATATTTCTTAAAAAACTCATGCGCAGGCAGGGCAAAGGGGTCAATAAGCTCCATATAACTTTATACACCAACCCCGGGGAAAAAGCAAGAATCAATACCAGTCAACCCTGCCTACCGATATCCGGTAGATCATTTACAGCTCTAGACGCCTACGTATTGGGGCTCGAAATAGAGCTCTGATATGACCCCTTTCACACCCGGCATCTCTTCCACCATTTGCTTACAGCTATCGATGATAGCCTGGGTGCCGGCATTACCCTTGAGCAGAACTGCGCCATCAGTTGAAATAACCTCCAATAATCTGATGGATAGCTTCTCTGTGTAAAGGATCCTGGTGATAATTTCCTGGGCCAGGCAGAGATCTTTGAGTTTCAATTCCTCTTCTACAGGGGCTTTTCCTATTTCATGAAGCGCATCCTTTATCAGAGCAGCAGCGGCAGCCACAGAAAGCAGACCGGTGTTGATAACCAGGTCATATAAG
>DRHE01000453.1 GCA_011049745.1 Spirochaetales bacterium
AAGCGATAGACCGCCATAGGCGGTCATGGTTGCCAATGTGGCCACAAAAGCGGAGAGGCCTCCGTAGGCTACCAGAACGCCGTTAATCAATCCGCCGATAATGCCTATGATCAATCCAGCCGTAATACCGGGCAATACTCCCATAGTTTTCATTAGGAGCGCGCACACCACACCGGTAACACTGGCTAAAGCGCCTACAGAAAGATCAAAATCACCGGTTATCATTACAATTGTTACACCCACGGATACGATGGCCAATGTGGCGATCTGTTCGATAACATTCCTGATGTTTTGCCAGCGTGGGAAGACATCGGGTCGGAGTAAGGAGAAGGTCACGCAAAGCACGAGAAAGCCGATTATGGTTCCCCAGCGCTTTAATATGGTTTGACTTATTAATCTTTCCCGTTTCTGTATACTAGCTTCCCGTTTCACTGGTATCTCCTCTTCCATAGCAAAGTGTAAGCAGAGTTTCCTCATCTACTCCGGAGCTGCTCATAATCCTCTTCTGTTCTCCCTCATGAAGTATTAAGAAACGGTCCACTATATTCAGAAATTCATTTGAATCTGAGGAAACAAAAAGAACTGCTGTTCCCTGAGACGCCATTTCTTTGATAATTGAATAGATTTCAAAGCGGGCGCCCACATCCACCCCCCGGGTGGGCTCGTCGAGCATAAGCACCAGAGGCTTGCGCAGCAGGCACTTTGCAAATACCACTTTTTGCTGATTGCCGCCCGATAGGGTTTTAACCGGCTGTTTCAAGCTTGCTGCTCTTAAGCTTACTGATGTGCTAATTTGTTCTGCTTCTTCTTTTTCCGCTCTGCGGTTTAAAAAGAAGCCGGAAGAGAGACTCTTTAGATAGACAAGGGTAATATTCTCTGAAACTGACCGGTCAAGGATCAAGCCTTGAGTTCTTCTCTCTTCCGGTACATAGACCAAGCCCCTTTTAATAGAATATTTTGGCGAACGCGGTTTAAAGACATTTCCATTTACCCTGATCCTGCCACCGGCAATAGGGTCGACTCCGTAAAGCAGACGCAGAAGTTCCGTTCTACCGGCGCCGACCAATCCGGCGATTCCGAATATCTCACCCTGGTGGATATCAAAGGATATATTATTGAGCCCCGCTCCATAAACACCCGATACAGATAAAACCACCTCACCCCTTTTACTTTTCTTGCGGTGGTAGGCTGAAACCAGTTCCCGCCCGATCATCTTTTGTATTATTTCTTCTTCACTAATGGATTCTGTTTGCCAGCTTCCCACAATTTCACCGTCCCTCATTACGGTTACCGTATCAGTCAGCTCGATTATCTCTTCAAGCTGATGCGATATATAGATAATTGTCGCTCCCTTATTTTTTAGAGATCTTATTACCGAGAAGAGTTTCTCCTTTTCGTGATCAGTTAAAGAAGCGGTGGGCTCATCCATAAAATAAATGGCGGCAGATGTGGCAAAAGCCCTGGCTATAGCTATCATGGCCTGATTTCCCGGAGATAATCTGCTTACCGGGGTGTCGAGTGAGGTCTTTACCTCCAGTCTATCTAAGATGGCAGAAGTCTTGGCACGCAGCTTTTTCCAGGATATTGTGCCGAAAAAATTCTTCGGATATGGATGGCCTAAAAAGATGTTCTCCATGCAGTTGAAATAGCTAATGAGATTGAGCTCCTGGTGGATAAAGGAAAGCCCAAGATGGTATGCTTCCCTGCCGCTTCGAATTTCAACCTCTTTTCCCTTTAAATAGATTGCACCCTGGTCCGCTTCTGTAACCCCGGCCAGGATTTTGATAAGAGTTGACTTTCCGGCTCCATTCTCGCCGACCAGACCGTGAATTTCCCCTCTTGAAAAAGCAAGATCTATTCCCTTAAGGGCTTGAATCCCCGGATAGCCCTTTGTTATACCCTTAAGTTCCAGGATAGGGGTATCGAGATTCATGACCACTCCTCCCAGAACTCGGGATTTAAGAGCTGTTTTTCGAAATCCTGTTCAACATCTGTCAATACGTTATAGTGAAATCTATACTGATGACCTACCCGGTTTGCCGAGATAACAACAGAATCGCCGGCAAGAAATGCTTCATCAAATAAAACCGCCCTTCCGGATAAACTGGTGCTTAAACGGTAGGATAAAAAAGCAGGGGCGCCTTCGGGCTTCTCAAGCAATCGCGAATCTTCCTTATTAAGGAAAACAGCACGGATAATTTCCTGCCCCCGGGTAATAACTTGGCCTGTTGCCTTTCCTAAATAACTATACAAAGACTGATCTTCGCTGTACTCCTTTATAACTCCGGCGAACCCGGAGGGCATGAATGTTCTTTGAAGGATGATCCGCCTGGTGTCAAGAAGGCGAAGCCTGGTCAAGCAGCAGATTCTCTCTTTCCCTTTTATTCCCAGCAATCTTGTTGCCCTTGCATCGGAACAGGAATATTCTTTTTCTATGATTTTTGTGGTTATGTGTATCTGGTGATCACTCATTTCATCCTGGAAGCCCTGCAGACGAACTTTTCTTCCGCTTATTCCCCCTGATGCTACAAATGTTCCCACACCCTGCTTTAAAACAATCAGCCCTTCCGCTTCCAGAACGGATAATGCCTGCCGCACAGTCATTACCGAAGTACTGAACTTGCGGGCAAGCTCGAGCTGGCTTGGGAGTAGTGAACCTGACTGCAGAGAACCTTCTTTTATTTTTTGTCGGATTGTTTCAGCGATAGAGATATAGCGAGGCAGTTTTGGATTATTCAAAAATCCTCCCCTATCTTATAGTCTTCTATAAGACTATAATAACCATAGATGACCTTCTTTTGCCTGTCAAGTAATTTACCGGTTTTAAACTTTAAGATATATTTATAGCCAATTAAGGAGATATTAAATGGCTGAATACTATAATGATTTTTTTGGCGATTTCGGGGGACGATATGTTGCAGAGATCCTCATGAGCCCCCTGGATGAATTGGAGAAATCGTTTCTTAAAGCCATGTCCGGTACGGATTTTAAGAAGGAGTTTAACCTAATGGCCAGGCAGTATACGGGCAGGCCCACACCATTAATGTTTGCAGAAAATGCGACAAAGGCACTCGGAGGGGCTGAGATCTATATAAAGCTGGAAGGTCTGGCCAATACAGGCGCTCATAAGATAAATAATGTTATAGGCCAGAGCCTTCTTGCCCGGCAGATGGGTAAGAAAAGAATAATAGCAGAAACAGGCGCAGGACAGCATGG
>DRHE01000454.1 GCA_011049745.1 Spirochaetales bacterium
CAGCCCATAGTCCGGCCGTGGAAAGCATTATGGAAGCAGAGCAGGTTATAGCTATCATTTCCCCTGGTCCGCTGTGCATAGAGCCGGGCAAATTTCAAGGCGGTCTCATTGGCCTCAGAGCCGCTGTTTAAAAATTGAACCGCCTGGAAAACGCCCCCCTTAACCATTTTGCGGCCCAATTCCAGGGCCGGCCCGGTAGTAAATAAATTGGAGATATGGGGCAGTTTTTTCATCTGCCGGGCAACAATCTCCGCCAGATCAGCCCTGCCGTAGCCTAAGGCATTTACCGCAATGCCGCCGGCGAAATCCAGGTAGCGCTTTCCCTCCTTGTCTTCAAGATATACCCCCTCGCCCTTTTCCATTACTAAGAGCTCTTCGGAAAAGCAGCGCGGAAAGGGATGGCCCGCTGCCATGGCTGTTTTCTCAATATTCAAATCTGTATCCTCCATAAATCAGCAGCTCTAGTGGAGCTTTATTATTGTACCGAGTTTACCGGTTAAGAACAGCTCAAGACTTCCAGTGCCGCCGTACTCTCCTATTACAATCTCGCCGACACCCCGGTGCAGGGCATTAAGCGACGCTTTTACTTTGGGGATCATACCGCCAGATATACTCCCCTCCTGGATAGCCCGTAGCGCCTCCCTTTCGTTTAAGACGGAAAGCACCTCTCTCCCTATCATGATACCGGGAATGTCAGATAGAAAGATCAGGCTCTCACTCTGCAAGGACACAGCAATTTCCAGCGCCGCTTCATCGGCATTAATATTCAATCCCTCCCCGCTATCATCCATTGATGTGGAAGAAACAACCGGAAAATAATCCCGCACCAGGAGCAGCTCAAGCAGAGCCGGGCGTACCCCGGTAATGGTTCCTGTCCGGGTACTGTTTGCCTGCTCTGCAGAGATGCTCTTACCCCTGAAGAGTCCGCCATCCGCCCCGCTTACTCCCACTGCATTTATACCGGCGCTGGAGAGCATCCTTACCAGCCTTTTATTAATTCTTCCGGAAAGCACCATCTCCACTATATCCATCTCCTGCACAGAGGTAATCCGTAGGCCATTTTCAAAGAGCGGTAAACAGCCCAGTGTTTTACTCAAAGCAGTAACTTCAGCGCCGCCGCCGTGTACTAAAACGCACTCCCGCGACCTCTGTAAAAGAGCCAGGTCGCCGACCAGCTCACGCATACTCTCTTTTTTACCCGCCAGGCTGCCGCCGATCTTTACCGTAATTGCGCTCATGTCAGATCTCGTTTACCCCTTTCAGTCCGCTTTTCTCAGCAAGACCGAAACGTATATTCATATTCTGCACCGCCTGCCCCGCGGCCCCCTTTACCAGGTTATCGATTACCGAGAAGAGGAGCAGTTTATCGCCCTCGACTTTAAAAGCAATATCGCAGCGGTTGGTACCCCACACATCCCTTGTCTCAGGTATTCTACCGGTAACAAGCTTTATAAATGGAGAATCTGAGTAATATTTTTCATAGATAGCGAGAATATCCCTCTCCACATTCAAGAGCTCTGCCACCGTGGTTACGGTCATGCCTCTTTTAAGGGGCGCCAGGTGGGGAGTAAAGATCAGGGAAGCATCCCTGTCAATGTTCTGCAGCTCCGCCTCCATCTCGGCAACATGGCGGTGGGATTTTCCCGGGGCATAGGCGCCGGCGTTCTCGCTGCGCTCACAGAAGAGGTACTCAACTTTCGCACTTCTGCCGGCCCCGGATATACCGGATATAGCGCTGGTGATAATCTCCCCACTGATAACACCCTCTTTGAGCAGGGGCAGCAGGGGCAGCAGCACAGCCGTGGGATAACATCCCGGATTGGCGATGAGATCAGCCTTGCTGATCTCATCGCGGTACCATTCGGCAAGTCCATAGACAGCACCGGCTAAGAGGTCAGGACGCGGCGGCGGTGAACCATAGGCCCGTTGGAAAGACTCCCTGCTCTTTATGCGGAAATCGGCTGAGAGGTCAATAACCACAACGGCGCCCAGAAAGGGAGAACATATACGGGCGGATTCCAGATGAGGAAGTGCGGCGAACACCACATCCGGCCTGGCAGCCATCGCCTCATCCACAGTAATCAGCTTTTCTTTTGATTCGGCAAATTTATCCAATGGCCCGCTGTTCAGCCCCGCATCAATATGCGTTACTTTCCTGCCCGCTTTAGAAGAGGAGACAGGCAGAATAGAACTGACATCAGGATGCTCCAGCAGAATACGCAGCAGCACCAATCCCGTATAACCGGTAGAACCCAATACAACCGCTTTCATAAAATACTATCCTTGAGACCAGGTATCCTCTCTGCCATGGCCTCGATCAATTCATCCCTACTTACATTATTCCCGGGTACCAACAGTATGGTATCGTCACCTGCCAGGGTGGCCAAAATCTTATCTATTCCCAGGTTGTCCAGAGCAAAGGCCACGCTGCCGGCATGGCCGGGCAGGGTTTTGATAACCCCCAGGTTGCCTGAAAAGGCAAAGGATAGGTATCCCATCATAATATCCTGCAGCAGGCTTTTATCCGAACCGGCCTTACTCTGCGCATCATAAAAAGCATAGCTGTAACCGCCCCGGCCATCCGGAACTTTGCCAGCCTTCAGATATTTTAGATCCCGCGAAAGCGTGGCCTGGGTAATATCGAATCCCTGCTCCTTCAATAACTTCAACAGCATCTCCTGGCTATCCACTTTCCGGCTTTCAATTATCCCTCTTATAACAACGAGCCTCGCTGACCGCTGCATGGGATTCCTCCCCATTACTGTATTTTATAATACTTTTTTGTATATTATTACACTATAATAACGAATTTCCGTTAAAGATGCAAGAGCAAAAACAGGCTGCTGATTTTTTGGATTGACTTAAATCATCTTTAGCATCTAAAATTGGTCTACAAGTTATGGCTGAAACTGAAAGCGGCAGAGCAACAAAGAATTTTCTAAAAAGTCTGGGATTTCCGGAATTAGGTATTCATAGCTCTTTCAACCATTTCGACTTCCGGCGGCCCGGCAGGCGTATTCTGGTAATCGGATCAATGGGTTCGGGTAAAACCGAGTTCTCCGCCAGGGTGTGGCGCGACGCCCAGGTAGCCTTAAAAAAATCCGGCCGGGTAGCCGCGGCAACCAGTACCAACGGCGCCGATCGACGGCAGGTATTCTTTATCCGTTCCTCTCTGGACAGGGAGCGTTTTCCCGATTACCCTGCAGACGCACTTCCTTTTCGCGGCGGCTTTGAAAGGTGCGGCAATAAGATTGCGGATATAGACGATTCATTCAAGCTTGAGGAGCTTATCGATAAACATCAGGAAATCGGCACCTGGATAATAGATGAAGCCGCGTTTTATGAAGAACGGTTGGCCTATGTTGTTCAGCGTGAATCGATTCAACGCTCTCTGACCTTTATCTTTCCAACCCTGATGCTCAACTTCCGCAAGGAGATCTTTAATCCAACAGCAAGGCTTCTTTTAGAAACGGCCACCGATATCTTTCCCCTCACTGCCTACTGCGAACATCCGGACTGTATCGAGGATTCCTTTTATACCTACCGCTACTACCTGACTGCCGGAGAAGAGTGCCCGGCACTCTATTTTGATCCACTGATCATTATCGGAGGGGACAGGGAAAAGAGGGACCCCAAAGAACCCAATTACTGCACCCGTTGTGACCTTCACCATTATCTTCCGGGAAAGGAGTATACTTTTCTCTTATTGAAACCAATGGGCCTTAAAGCCTCAAAAGGGGAAATAGAACCGCTGGAAACCGAGCTCCGGCTGATTACCCATTCCATGGAGGAATCCGAGCTCTACAAACATTTCCGGCAGAGGTATCCTGGTGAAAATAACGGGCAGCCCATAATGATGCAGGCCCTTAAGGTTCCCTGTATTGCCGAAAAGGCGCTCATCTTTCTCTTTGCCGAACAGAATCTACTCACCCATGAACAGCTTATTTACCTGGCTCTGAAACTGGAACTGGATAAGGATTACCTGAACAAGAGGCTTTCCGATAACGGGCGTTCCCCGTTATAGCTTATAGAATATGGAAAAACCCAGCGTGAAGTTTTTTAAAGTTTTTTCCGCCTTTATTATTCTCACAGTTTTTTCCATTGCCGCCTGCTCCGATAATCCGCCTGAGATCTACCAGACCTTCTGGCAGGTAAATATTTTCAACAACCGTGAAAATAAAACAATACAGCCTCAATTAAGCCTCTTTATCCAGGTTCATGACCCTGACGGTTTTGAGGATCTGGCTGAGATCTACCTAATCAATGATAAAAAGGAGCTCTTCTGGAGGCTGGACAGCGAATCCTGGATAGAGGTCACAGAAGAAGACGAGAGCTGGATAGGCAGTAATACCCTAAGCCTGCCCCACCCTTCTATGGATTTCACCGGTGAGTACCGCCTGCTGCTTCTGGATGCAGGCGGCGCTTCAGCGGAAAAAGTAATAGTTATCAATCACAACCCGATTTCTTTCTCGGAACTGCACTTCCCGGAGGCCGAATTGTCCGGAGGTGTGATTAACCTGACAAAGGTGAATGGCTCCACAGAATATATACTCTGGATCTACGGGAATGACGAGCGCTTTCGTGCTGCTTTCAACACCAGTGAGGGCTCAATAGCGATTGATGGAATAGTGAAGGCCCATACCGACCTGGCAAATGGATTCTACTTTTTCATTTACCAGAAGCAGAAAGAAGCAGATTTCGGTCTAATTTCAGGTCCCTTCTTCTACACCCCAGGGTAGCAGCAATAAAAAACCCTGGTGCAGGCTGCTGCCTGAACCAGGGTC
>DRHE01000455.1 GCA_011049745.1 Spirochaetales bacterium
CTCTGATAGTGGTTAATGCTCCGATGGAAAGAAAATCATCCTGCTCTTCAATTCCCTGCAGGTCAGCGCATTTCTTGATATCAATCAGTACTTTATCAGGAGTGAATTTTTCTCTAAGTTCCAGGAGCAGATCAGTGCCGCCGGCCAGAATTTCCGTACCCTGATTATCGAGGAGCATTTGAATAGCCTCTTGAGTATTTTTGGGGCAGAGGTATTCAAAGTTATTCAACATTTCTCTTCCCTGCTTTCAGCCATACTTTGATATATTTTTTCATTAGTAATGGGCAGCCTTTTTATTTCGATTCCCAGGGCATCACTGACTGCATTGCCGATTGCCGCGGTAATACCCACAGTTCCATGTTCGGCAATGCCTCTGGCGCCGAATGGGCCGATTGGCTCAGGGGTTTCCAGGAATACTACATCCATTGTTGTATCAGCGACATCCTCAGGTGTGGGTATCTTGTAATCAGTTAAGCTGTTGTTCCTCATCCTGCCTTCGGGGCTGTAGATCAACTCCTCAGTGGTGGCTCCTCCCATTTCCTGTACCATGGCGCCCACAATCTGGCCTCTGGCTAAGGTTGGGTTGATCACCCTGCCTGCATCGATGGCCATGATCAGGTTAAGCACGGTCAGCTCCCCGGTGTCCCTCTCTATACGGATAACCGCGCCCTGGGCCCCAAAGGTATATTCAGCAGCGCAGTTACCCTGGCCCGTATCAGGATCGGGAAAAGTAAGGCCTTCAGCCATATAAGTGCCGTAGGTTTGTACCGGTTCACCAACTACCAGACCATTGTCATGTATATAGCCGAAAACAAGCTCTTTTACATTCACCCCTGAGGCGGGCTGACTCTTAAGGTAAACCCGGCTGCCGTCGTATTCCAGAGATTCCTTATCCACCTTTAAAACTAAAGCGCCATTTTCCTTGATCCTGTCGATTGCTTTCTCTGCGGCATCGATAACGGCCCTTCCCGCTTTCCAGGTGGTAGTGCTGCCGATTGTCTGCCAGCCGTAGGGTGATATATCGGTTTGAATATCTGTTTTGATCCTGACCCGGGAAAGATCCATTTTCAAGGCGGCTGCGGCAATCTGGCGCATGGCGGTTTTTGTGCCCTGTCCCATTTCCACGCCGCTGGCCGCTAAATCAGCAGAGCCATCCTCATTGAAACGGATAATCGCCGAAGCAGCGGAATTGGTGGCCATTACCGGGGATTTCATCATTGCTATTATGCCTTTGCCGAAAGCCGCCTCCGGGTACGTGCGGCGTAATTTCTCTAAATCGATACTCTCCAGTTTCCCGGCAACAATTTCGATACAGCCTTGAAGATTGCCATTACTCTCTTCCATTTTTTGCCCCAGGTTGTTGATTGAACCGGGTTTAAGGATATTCTTGAGGCGGAACTCAACAGGGTCCATTTTTAGCCGTTTGGCAATAAGGTGTCTCTGCCTCTCGATTGCCCAGTGGATTTCTGCATGGCTGTAGCCGCGAAAGGCGCCTACCGGCGGCTGATTGGTATAGATGCCGTAGGAATCAGTCTGTACATTGGCTATGTCGTAGGGCCCGGTGGAGTTGAAACCCCCGGCATTAACAATATGCAGGGAGTAGCTGCCATAAGCGCCTGAGGCAAAAAATATTCTTACCTTCTCACCCAGGATCCTGCCGCTGTTACTAACCGCGGTGCTCACCCTGATCTCCGCCCCTCTTCCCACTACAGTGGCGGTAAATGCCTCTTCTCTATTCAAGATGAGTTTGACCCCCTCTCCGGGTAAAAATTTAGCCGTGAGAGCGAGCAGAGGCTCAATAGTCACATCAGATTTGCCGCCGAAGCCGCCGCCCAGGTACTCAACCTTTACAGTGATATCGGTGCTTTTAAGACCGAACATTTCTGCCAGGCAGTTCCGCACCAGGAAGGGAGACTGGGTGCTGGAATAGATCTCCAGCTTTTTTCCATGGCTCCATTTGGCAATACCGCCGTGGGGTTCAATCTGAACGTGGGAGCGGTGGGGCATAATAAAGGTATTTTCCTCAATGAAGTCCGCCCGGGCGAATGCCTCTTCGACATTCCCCTTTCTCAATTTGTAGTGGTGAAATATATTGCTTTTTTCCTGGAAGAATATGCCCTTGCTCCGTTTATACCTGCCCTGAACCTCGTGGACCAGAGGAGCATCCGGATCCATAGCCTCACTTGCCCACAGTACCGGTTTAAGCATTTCATACTCTACGGAAATCAACTCTCTGGCCCGTGCCGCTGTCCACTTGTCTTTTGCCACAACCACAGCCACCGGTTCTCCCATATGCCTTACCTTGTCTATTGCAATAGGCTGCTGGTCACCAATGCCCAGGTTGATGAAATATGGTTTCGCCTGCTCTCCGGTAATTACCGTTTTAATACCTTCGAGCTTTTGTGCTTTTAACAGATCAATTGATTTGATCCTGGCATGACCGTGGGGTGAGCGGAGCACAAGTGCAGTGAGGGTACCGGAGAAGCGGATGTCATCGATAAACCTGGCCTCTCCTGTTACCTTGTCCCCTGCCTCTACTCTCTTATCCGGTTGTTCAATATTGACCATAAAGTCTCACAACATCTCAAATTAGCAGTTCGACTAATATAATATATCGGAGTTTATTGGTATAGTATACTTCTTTAGACTTTCCCTTTAAATCAGCCTTGCTTGACTTGCTATTTTATTTTTCTTATCTTTGATCCATGATGCAATTCTATGTTCTTTCCATACTGGCAAATATCTTTGCCGGTTTAGCCCTTTCAGTGGAATATCTGGGAGAAAAGGTAGCCCCGTTGAGCTCTCTAAAAGAGTTTTTTTCTTCAAAAAGCGTCAGGGTAGGGGCAGGTTCTGTAGCCGCTATTATCGGCTTTCTAAAACTGCTGATCCGTTCGACTGCCGGTGAGGTGCCTTTAGTGGGTGATTTTTTACCGGCGCTGGCTGGATTGTCAATGGGCGCGGTGCTGCTTTTTGATGTTTATAAAGATAGAACCAAACTCTCCGAAGAAACAATTACTAACATCGAAAAGAGCGTGCTTACCTACCGCGTACCTTTAGGTTTGGGCGGTATTGCTATTGGCCTGCTGCACTTCCTGCTTCCGGGAGCTTTATTCCTTTAAAGAGCTGTGCTTTCGAAGCTTAAATAGTGAGCTTGAATAATAGCATAAATAGTAGCTTTAATAACTGTGGTTGCCGGGCAATTTCAGACTTAAGCTCAAGAAGAGGCAGAGTGCTGGGACAGGAGCCTATGGGTGGTGAAATCCAGGAGATTAAAGCCCAGGTGCCGCAATCAGAGCTGCTTCGCTATTCAATTGACCTCCGTTCAATTACCTCCGGAACCGCTTCTTTTGAGATGGAATTCGATCATTACAGCTCGATTTCCGGAAAAACAGCTGATGAAGTAATCAAAGCTGCCCAGGCACAGAAAGAGGAGAATTAAAGCCGGATAAAGCTGAAATTCCCCGGCAACCACAGTTATTGAAGCTATTATTTAAGCTCACTATTTAAGCCTCTAAAAGCGCAGCGCTTTAAAGGAATAAAG
>DRHE01000456.1 GCA_011049745.1 Spirochaetales bacterium
ACTTATCACGCCATCTCCCGCCAGGCGCCCCATCCTAATGCGGCCAAGCTATTCATTGCCTTCCTCATGGGGGATCCCAATATTAATCTGGATACGGTCATTGAACCCCCTTATACCGAGGGAAAAGGTCTGGAGCTGCTGCAGGGCTTGGCACCCTACTATTCACCGGGTGGTGAGCGCAGCCCCCGGGATAACGTGCCTCGCCCCCCAGGAGGAGAAATCTGGTTCGAACTTACAAGATGGGATGTGGATCCGGAATTCATGTGGTATGATGGGCCTAAGGTGCAGGATTTCTGGGTTCAGGAAGCAGGAGAGTAACTTTAAAATTGAGCAGAATAAAACTAACCAATATAGTTAAATCGTACGGCGGTATCACCGTCGTACGAGATTTAAGCCTTGAAGTTGAGCATGGGCAGTTTCTGACCCTGTTGGGGCCATCGGGCTGCGGTAAAACAACAACCTTGAGAGTTATTGCCGGCCTTGAAGAACCTGATTCAGGGGAGATAAATATAGGTGGAAAGCTCCTCTTTTCCAGAGAGCAGGCTGTATTTGTACCAACTGAAAAGAGGGGTCTGGGTTTGATCTTTCAAAGCTATGCCCTCTGGCCCCACATGACGGTGCGGCGGAACATTTCCCTGTCACTGGAGCAGAAGCGGCTGTCAAAACAGGTAATTGAAGAGAAGGTAAGAGAAGTACTGGATAAGGTTCAGCTTAATGAATATATTGACCGCTATCCGGCCGAGCTTTCCGGGGGGCAGCAGCAGCGTGTGGCTGTAGCCAGGATGATCGCTGCAGAACCCACAATATTTTTAATGGATGAACCCCTCTCCAATCTCGATGCCATGCTGCGGGTTGATATGCGGGCTGAGCTCAAGCACCTGCACCATGAGCTCGGTGCAACCACAGTCTACGTAACCCATGACCAGGTTGAGGCACTGACCCTCTCCGATAATATTGTGGTTATGGATCAGGGTATTCTGCGTCAGTTGGGAACACCGGAGGAGATCTATAAAAGGCCTGCTGATCTTTTTGTGGCCAGGTTTGTAGGCAGTCCCAGGATAAATGTAATTGAAGGCAGGATCGCAACTGAAGCCGGAAAACAGTATTTCTATTCCGGGAGCCTGAAAAGCCCGGTAGATAAAACCTTAAGTTTTCCGGGTGAGCAGGTGCTGGCCACTATCAGGCCGGAAGATGTGGGCATTTCAGCCGCTAAAAAGCAGGGATGGCTGGAGACAAAAGTATATTCAGTGCTGCCCGCCGGGTCGGAGACAATTATAACTGTACAGAGCGGCTCTCTCAACCTTTCAGTTAAGATCAATGGTTTTACAGGAATTAAGATGGATAACCTGCTCTGGCTCAATCTTGATCCTGAAAAGATAAACTACTACGATATTAAAACAGAGCGCTTGATCCAGGCCTGATGCAGGAACATACGATTATCTGGGATTTTGACGGTACCATTCTGCCCATTAACCCCTATGACAGTGAGCAGACCCTTCTCCATTATTTAATAACCGGCAGGGAGTGCGGAACCTCTCTATTTAAGCGTCTGATCGGCAGGGTAGTGATCTATGCGGATCAGCGGGGCTGGTCTCCTGAATACTTTAAAATAGCCTATAACTGGCTAGGAAAGGGAACATCGGTGGCCATACTTGACCGGGTAGCGGCAGAACTGGCCTCAAAGATATCAGCCGTTGACCGTCAGGCTATACACAGCCTAAAAAGAGGTGGTTATAAGATGATGGTATTGAGCTGCGGCACCGCCGATCTTTCTACCAGGGTCCTGCATGAAGCTGGTCTGGCAGACTGTTTCAGTCTTATCGAGGGAAACTGGTTCCTCATCGAAGACGACAAGATTCAAGGAATGAAATTCAATATTCCCACGCCCGCGTCCAAACTGGAGCTGCTTCTAGAACGCGGAATTAAAGCTGAACAGGCAGCAGCTGTAGGCGACGGCTTCACCGATCTGCCCCTGCTCGATTGGGCGGCAATCCCTGTGCTTCTGGATAGAACAGGTGAAAAATGCGCGAAGTACCGGGGTAAAGGATATAACCACGCCGCATCTGTTGTCGAAGCTGTAGATATAATCAAGAAAAAGGCTTTGAGCTTTGGCGGTTAAAGCTCCCTGTTTAATAGTTTTTGATATGGATGGGGTGCTTATAGATGTTTCCGGCTCTTACCGGGATACAGTCAGGCGTATGGCCGGCCTCTTCTTTAAGGAAGCGATTGGCCGGCAGGAGCTGCCCCGGCCGCTCTTTGATCTTGCCGACCTGGCAGCTTTAAAAGAGAGCGGCGGCCTGAATAATGATTGGGACCTTTCCTTTCTGGTTATCAAACTACTCTTTTCTCTGGTAAAGGGAATAAAACCCGGGAGCAGCGGGGAGAACTGGCAGAGCTATAAAGAGACTATTAAAAGCTGCAATGTAGCGGACCTGGCCTCTTTCCTTAAATCAAATAAAAGGCCGCTCTCCATGCTTTTAAGCAGAGGCGCCGGCAGGGAAAATAGCTTTGTGGCCGGCTGTTACCGCGGCGATGTGGGCAGCGGCAATATTATCAAGCAGATCTTCCAGGAGCTATACCTGGGTAGAGAGCTCTTTGAAGCTACCTATAAATTTAAAGCCAGGGTCTATAAGGGTGAAGGCTCTATAGCAAGGGAGCGGTTAATTCCGGATATTGAGCTTATCGAGGAACTCGCCAACAGCCATATTCTGGCTGTAGCTACGGGCAGGCCCCGGCAGGAAGCGGATTATGCCTTGAAGCGTTTTAAGCTTAAGCCTTATTTCCAGCAGGTACTGACCCTGGATGATTGTATTGAGGAGGAGCAGCGGCTATATAAGGCTGAAGGTAGAGAGGTTTCGTTGATGAAGCCCGATCCTTTCATGCTTGATGTAATAGCTGAAAGAGTGCAAGAGGAGGTTTCCAGCCGTTATTATATAGGTGATATGCCGGATGATATGAGAGCTGCAGGGCTTTCCCAATACCCTTATAAGGGTATTGGGCTGACAGCTTCGGCTTCGGAAAAAGAGGAGCTGGAAAAGAAGCTGCGGGCTGCTGGCGCTGTTCGGGTGATTACCGGGTTGGCTGAATTAGCCGGAATATTGTAAAAAAGAAAAACTTGTCTAAATAGGTAGATTTCTCCATTAAAATACTTAACAAAAAAGGCAATAGTTTACAATTTTGAACAAATATTTCTAACAAAATGGCGGTTTATATGAAAAGGTTTATCGGGCTGACAGTTCTGATTGCACTGCTCCTGCTTCCGACGCTGCAGGAGAATAACCGCCGAAAATAAATTTATTTTATATTTGACAAGTGTTGGAAAGTAGAGTAAATATATAGGTAGATAACTAGACAGGCATGCAGAATATTATTGATAAGTCCAGTCCGATTCCTCTCTATGTTCAGGTCTCTGAATATCTGGAAAAAATGATTAAAAAAGAAAAATTCCAGGTTGGCGTCAAGCTCCCTTCCGAAGGAGAGCAGGCCGGGCTTTTTCAGCTGAACCGCAACACCATCAGGCAGGCTATCTCCCTGCTGGTGCAGAAGGGCCTGGTCGAAAAACAGCGCGGTGTGGGCACCTTTGTTAAGGGAAAGACTTCACTCTCTCCCGTTCACCAACTGGGCTCAATGGTGAGCTTTGTGGATGACTTTAATCTGGACCATGTTGATTTGGAGGAGAGGATAATTCAGAAAAAGAAGATCAAGGCGGGGGAGGAGCTGGCTGAAAAGCTGATGATTAAAGTAGATGATGAGGTAGTGGAAATAGAGCGCCTGCGAATTGCCGATAAAACCCCCCTGGTTCTGGAGAGACAGTACTACTCCTTTAAGGATTTCGGTGAGCTGCTGGAAATGGAACTAAAGGGCTCCATGTACCAGCTGCTGATTAATCATTTTAAGGCCGACCTGGACCATTCCATACAGACAATCCGGGCAGTAAAGCCAACCAGAGAGATTGCCCGGCTTATGGGTATCGGCCTCGATACTCCCTGCGCTTTTCTGGAAAGCCTGGCCTATAATTCACAGAATGTCTGTATCGAGATACTACAGTCTTTCTATCGGGGCGACCGCTATATGTTCAGGGTGGAAACGGGCAGGTATAGACGGCATATAAGTTCCAATGAGGTGGAATAAAGAGGAAAAGACCGGATTAATCCGGGTTGAAATAATTTAAGCTTTTCAGGAGGAGAAGAGTGGCTGTTGTAAATGCCAGAGAGCTGCTTTTTAAAGCAACGGAAGAAAAATATGCAGTTGGCGCTTTTAATATTACCAATATCATCCAGATGGAAGCGGTAGTTGAAGCGGCAATAGAACGGAAAGCCCCATTAATTATTCAGGCTTCGGTATCACCATCTAAATTGATTAAACCTGAGGTAATAGCTGTTGTGTACCGGGCGCTGGCAGAATCCGCGCCCATCCCGATCTGTATGCATCTGGACCACTGTACGGATGTTGACTTCTGCCGCACCTGTGCCGAGGCAGGGTATACAAATATCATGATAGACGCTTCCAAACAGGTTTACGAGGAGAATGTCAGGCAGACCAGAGAGGTAACCGAATACTGTCACCGGGTGGGGAATATATCTGTTGAAGGTGAGCTTGGCACGGTGGCC
>DRHE01000457.1 GCA_011049745.1 Spirochaetales bacterium
ATGTTAAACATTCAGGATCTGCCGGCAGAGGTTGAGATAATTCCCACTTCAAGAGTGGACTTTGGTGGGGATGTTGGCTGTTACTTTCATGATCTCTCCACCAGGGGAATAGTCTATCTTGATCTGGTATTCGCTACTCATGGTATGGAAAAACAGGATTCGTTGCTGCTTCCCCTTTTAAGCAGAGCTCTCTGCGGCTGTGGTCTTGCAGGGATTCCCTATGGTGAAGTTGCCAGAACTCTGGCCCTTTACAGCGGCGGCTTCACTGCCGGCCTGGATGCAGGAAGCCTCGTGGGGAGGGAAGAGGTTCGAGAGCAGATTATTTTCCGTCTGAAAACGCTTAAGAGAAAGCTGATCCCGGCGCTGAAAACAGTCAAAAACCTTCTGCTGGGAGCAGATTTCAGCGATCTGGATAGATTAAAGGATATTCTGCTCAATCAACGCAACGCGCTCAAGGCTTCACTGATTCCCGCAGGCCACCATTTTGCAGCCTTACGAGCCGGGAGCCGGATTTCCAGGGCCATGAGGATTGAAGAGGGGTGGCAGGGAATTACCCAGCTTATTCACCTGACAGAGCTGACAGCTGGATTGACTGATCAAGGTTCAACCATGGCCGAAATCGCTTTCCGGCTCCAATATTTAAGGGAAATCATAATTAATAAGAGCAGATTAACCCTGAATATCAGCGCGGAAATTGGCAATCTCAACACTATAAGCAAGGCGTTGCAGCCGCTGATGGCTGAGCTGCCCGCTGGAAATGTTCAATCCGGAGAAGGGAAACACGCAGAAAGGGAATCCCGAGAAAGGGAACCTCCTGAAAAGGAAAATAGTTTCCCGTGCCATTCACCCGGGAGTGAATCATTTGTCGCTCCTGTGGCCGTGGGTTATGTAGCTCAGTCCCTGGCCGGGGCCAGGTTCGGCACTCCTGGGGATGCGCACCAGGCAGTACTGGCAAATCTGCTAACCACCGGTCCTCTCTGGCACGAAGTGAGAATGAAGGGCGGCGCTTATGGGGCATTCGCTTCACAGATTGGCCTGGAGGGTGTGTTCTCTTTTTCCTCTTACCGGGATCCCAGAATCATTGAAACCTTGCGGGCGTATCGAGAGGCCCTGGAGTATGGTACAGAGGGTGATATAGGGGGGAAAATTGTGGAAGAGGCGATCATTAGTACCATCGGTAGTGAGGAGAAACCACTAGCCCCCGGTGAAAAGGATATAGTCGCGTTAAAACGTATTCTTTACGGGATCGATGACCGGCTGAGGCAACAGAGACGCCGGGAGATACTGGCGGTCAGCCGCTCCGACCTGGCCGGGGCTGCTTCTCTGCTTTTAAGATTATTTGACGGGAGGCATTCTGTTGTACTGGCTTCCGGAAAGTCTATTTTGGAAGCGGGAGAAGAGCTGGGAGAGCTTAAGGAGGGTATGGTAGAATTACCCCTTTAAAAAAGGGGTTGACCCTGTTATGGCTATCACTGTTGACAACCAGGTAATGGTTCAATTACTCTCAGGCAGGCTGTTAGAATTGCCGGAAAGGCCGCGGGCAGTGGAATTCAATTAAGTTCTTCCTTTGGCCCAATTTAGGTAGGCTTAAAGGTAATAAAGGATTTGTAATATGGAAAATGTTTCTATTTTGTGGGATATTGAGAATGTCACTCCTTCCACCGACTCTCTCTTTATTGAAGGTTTGTCCGAGTATGCTGAATCTTTGGGACGTATTGTATCGGCAAAGGCTTACTGTGACTGGAGCAAGCCGGCCTATAGGAAAATGGGGCCTTACCTGTCACGATTTCATTATTACCTGGTCCAGGTGCCCAGGGAGCGAAATCAGAAAAATACAGCGGATATTAACCTGATCACCGATGCGTTGGAGCTTTTGAGGTTATATGAGCATATTGACATCTTCATCCTGGTAACCGGGGACAGTGATTTCCGTGCTTTAGTGCTGGCTCTGCGCAGAGCGGGTAAACGCATTCATATTATCTGTGATTTGAAAAAGGCGTCTCAGGATCTGCTGGTCCTGGCGGATAGCTTCAAGGATTACCGTGAGCTCATCCCCGGTGGCGATGAGGATTCTGCGCAAAGTTCCGATATTTCAGGTACGGAAGAGGGGCGCAGCGAGTATCCGGCCGCTTCGGTTCCCAGGGAACACTGGTTTGAAATACTGACCGATGCCACCAGGATTATATTGAAGGAGAATAAAAACCCCAACATGAGCGCGGTAAAGATCCGCATGCGTATGCTTAACCCCAACTTCAGCGAAAAAGAATTGGGTTACAGGAGCTGGAGTGATTTTGTCGGCGAAGCGGTAAAAGCGGGTTATGTAAAGATTGAGGGTAGAGATCGCCAGGCTATGATCCTACCGGCAGAGCGAGAGATCAGCTTAAAAGGCGCCCAGCAACAGGCCCTGGATGTGCTACTGGATATTATAGGGGGTCTGGACGGCGGTAAAGATCCGATGTTCCACGATTTCGCCACGGTCAATGCTCTGCTCGGTAAAAGAGGTGTTGATTTCAAGCATCTCGGTTTCCGGCAGTTCAAGTCTTTTATTCAGGCTGCGGAGACCCGCGGTTTGCTTGAATCAAAGGCTGAGGGCTTACGTCATTTTTTACGCCGGGTGAAACAGACAAAAAGAAGACGGCGCCGGTAGGTTTGACTGCCCCTCTTCTACTATTCCTCTTTAGAAGGAGGGCAGTGAGGGAAGGCTCTGCTTTACCTTATCCAGCTGTTTTTCAATTTGTGACTGCAGTTCATTAATACGCTTATCCATTTCCTTCTTCTTAGCGGCCACAACCTGTTCATAGCTCTCCACCTCCGACAGATTGCCATTCGAGTTTTGCTGCAGTACCTTGAGAGCGGAATAGAGGCTCTGGTTTTTCGCCAGTTCCGCTTCTATACGCTCTGACAATTCAGCTTTAAGTCGATCCCGGTAATGGCTCTTGAGTTCATTCTGTTTCCGGCTGATCTCAGCCATAATAAGCTCATCAATATTGCTGGTGATATTGAGGTGCATTTGATTGTCCCTGGAGATCTCATAATTCAGCTTGAAAGTTATCACCTGAGCAGAGGTAACAGCATCGTACACAGCCATTGCAATAATATTCCGGCTGTCCGGAGTGTCCAGGTGCACCCGGCTGACTTCAAGCACTCCCTGGCCGTGGCCGGCACCGTCACGATCCAAAGTGAAATCAGTTCTGAAAGTGTAAAATCCCTTTAGAGAAGTGATATTCAGCAGTTCCAGCCCCTCTCGTACATACAGGGGATAATCAACTGCCGTCATTATAAGAGAGAAATCATGGCGGCGATTGCTCCGCGAGTCGATTTCCCCCTCTATTAAGAGCTGCCGCTTCTCTTCTTTTTGTATCAAAGAGAAGGTAAGGGGTTTATTGATCAGCTCTGGATTGCTGGTCAGGTTCTGTAGTGAAGCTGCCAGGAATCGGGCGCTTTGGCTGCTGCCGATAGAGAGCGCCATATTCTGAAGCAGGAATTTCGGATATTGAGTAGTGGGATAGGGGATATCCTGGCCACCTCTCTTTACCGCCGGCTTTTTTTCTCTATTCTTCCGCGCCTCCGATAAGGATGCTGCATAACTCATTGCCTTGAGTCCATAACTGTAGTACCTGCCAAGATTCTCCTGTAAATAGCCCGCGGCAATTGAAGAGAGAATTGATTTCAGATTACCGCTCGATAGATCTATTAAAGATTCCAGGTAGGTAAGATCAGAGTCTATGCTCACTTGAATCCGGTCAATTCTATTATCGATGCTGCTCACATCGGACGAGAGAAGGCGGTTTACTTCAGCTGCTTCAGCCTTAACGCTTTTAAGCGACTGTTCAGTCTGGGTGATATCAGTTCTAATTTTTTCGATATCCTTGAGTGAGTTCAAGCCGCTGACCTTGATTTCACTAATAGATTCCACACTTGCGATGAGTTTCTTGAGATCCTCTTCGGAATTCTTTAGCCTCTGCGGCCATTTTTCATTAAGCTCTGCAAGCTGGCTCTTGACTTCAGCTATCTCTGCCATGCTTTGCAGGTTATTTATCTGCTCATTTAAGAGCGTGGAAATGTCTATCAAGGGTAATTTGGGAATACCCTTCTTTTCACCAGCCGCTGCTGCACCTGGTTCCTGCTCCTCGCCCGGAGCTTCTTTTTGTGACAATTCCAGGGCTCCGGATGCTTTTCTATCTGTATTCCAGCGGATCTCCTGACATTCCACATTCCTGGCGATAACCTTCAATTTGAGTAGTTGCAGGGTATCCAGAGAGATCTCGGTTCTGCCAAGCTCAAAGAGATTCTTAAAGGGTCTATCTTTATCAGCGACCTGCAGATGCTGGAAGGCAATTTGCCCTTTGAATAGAGCGAAGTTAAGATGGTCAATCTCCACCCTGGCATGGAAAACACTCTGGAGGCTCTTTTCCATGGCTCTTTCCAGTAATTTATCCCTGATAAAGAGATTGAAAATAATAAGCAGGCCAATAATTAATAATAAGATAGATAGTTTACCGCGCTGGATTACTCCTTTGTTTTTCTTAATGGCCTTTGCCAGGCTCTTAAGCTTCTTGAGCTGATCTGTGCTTAAGGTGTCTATAAGCTGATAATTCCCATTGGCCTTTTTTTGAAATACGCTGAGCAGGAAAGCTTGATTCTCTTTTATGTTGATCCGCTTGAGCACTGTTTTATTGAATTTTTTATCGGAAAGCTCTTTTCTGAAGATCTTCGGTGCTTTTTTTTCAATTGGATTTTTTTCCATATAGCCTCTCCATTACAACTGACATTTAACCGGCATAGATTCCGGAGATTTTTTGAGCAGCCCGGGCAATACTTATTACTAATGGGAGCCTGCGGAACCTGACGGCAAGTCTGCTGCCGGCTATTTTGTCCCTGAGGTTCTTGCGGTAAAGCAGGACTAACAGGCGCAAGAGGAAGAAGAAGGGCAGCCACAAAACGATCCCGGTAATAAAACCGCCCATGACAACGGTATTGTTGAAACGTGTATAAGGAATAAGTGGAATATTATAGAGGGCGGTAAAGATTCCCTGCAGAACTGGTTGAGTGAGTACAAAGTAACCGATACCGTGCAGTAATCCAGCCAGTAAAGACACAGGGAGCTTAAAAAGAGCTAAAAAGAGAAACTCGGCGCCCAGGTTGATTTTGGTAAAGAAAAATATAAGAAAAAGTGCGATCCAGAGCAGGTTCCCAGCCGGCAGTAGAGCCAGCAAAAAACCGCAGGCAGCTCCTGCCGCTATCTCTCCGGCCCTGGTATTGGCATTAATCGCGATGATCAGTGCAGCAATCCACTTGATAAACATAAGCTCCTCCTCGATATTGAAATTATAATAGAGA
>DRHE01000458.1 GCA_011049745.1 Spirochaetales bacterium
AGGATCCTGACTATTATATCACTCTGGTTCAATAGGGGTAGGAGCAGGCGTTTGGGCGTGCCGGTAAGATCAGGCATAGTTGAACCGATTTTTATATTTTCCGGGATTTTCAGGTGAATTGTTCCTGAGTGCTCAATAGTAACATCGCTGTCCCTGGTTATTCCCAGGTAGGAAATCAGGTTTTCTGCTGTCTGCTTGAAAACGGGGGCAGCTATCCGGCTTCCATAGTAATTATCCCCTCTGGGCAGATGGATAACTGTGTAGATGATCAGCTGCGGATCATCGGTGGGAAAAATCCCCAGATAAGAGGCAATAAAATCAATTTCAGAATACTTTCCCGTTTTTGGATCTGCTACCTGGGCAGTACCGGTTTTAGCGGATATGCGGATACCGGGTATACGGCCCCGGCGAGCAGTACCGCGTTCCTGCACGGCAGTTTCCATCATTTCCAGGATTTCCCTGGCAATAGCGGGAGACACCACTTCACGGAGCGGTTCACGATTGAATTTTTTTATTATTTTCCCCTGGGGGGAAACGATTTTGCTGACAATAATCGGTTTTAAAAGCAGTCCGCTGTTAGCAAATACTGTGGCTGCTGAAAGCATCTGTATTGCTGAAACTGATATCTCCTGTCCAAAAGCAATTGTAGGTTTGCTGCGCATTGACCATTTATCAGGTTTGGCAAGAATACCGGAGCTTTCACCGGGCAGGGGCAGCTCAGTTTTTTTACCGAAGCCGAAAAGGGTAAGCATCCGGTAGAATGATCTGGTATCGACCCGTTCCGAGGCATAGGCGGCGCCGGCATTGCAAGAGTATTTTATGATCAACTGCGGATTTACCCTTCCATGTGATCCCAGATCGCGGATACGGTAAGTTGAACCATCGGGCAGGGTCTGTTCATAGTAACCATTGCAGAGAAAGGTATCTTCAGTGGTTATACCCTGAAGCTGCAGGAAAGAGGCAATAGAAATTATCTTAAAAACCGATCCCGGCTCATAGGCTTTACTTATGGGAAGATTCTGCCTGGATGACCTGCCAAAGCGGCTGAATTCATTAGGATCAAAATTGGGAACTGAGCAGTAACCTAATATCTCGCCGGTTTTTGCTTCCATAACCAGTATAAATACAGCTTCGGCCTGGTTATCTTTAAGAGCAGCGAGAGCGGTTTTCTGGAGCATATATTGAATATTGATATCAATAGTGAGGAATACCTGGTTTCCGTATATCTCGGATTTCCTGTTGTCCACAATGGGGGGTGAGAGTTCATGGTTGAAGGTATATTCAATACCTTCCAGCCCTACATTATCCACTCCCACATAGCCAATTACATGGCTGGCCAGGTTTTGCTCCGGATAATTGCGTCCGAACTCCGGTATAAGATTTATACCCTTCAAGTTACCCGAATTTTTTAGTTCTTCAATTTGTCTGGATTCAGTCGGGGTTATCTGCCTCTTTATGTATATAAAGCCGGAAGCTTCTTTTAATCTTTGGATAATTTCGCCCTCGCTTTTCCTGAGGATCCCGGCTAATTGCTGCGCTGCAGCTTCCGGATCTTCGAGATCCGGTATCCAGGCTGCTACTGAGTTCAAGCGGGTGCTGATGGCCAGTATTTTCCCATTCCTATCGAGAATAGGTCCGCGCTCCACAACCGGCATCTTTATGGGATTGGGAGATTCATTCAAGGGAGTAAGGATCATGAGCGAAACGAGTTTGCCCATAATAAAAAGCACAGCAGCAGTAATGAAGAGCAGAAAATAGAGCAATCGCTTCTTATGCTGCTTTTCCATATTTTCTTAAAGCTTCCTTCTGTCCTCTAGATTCGGCTGCTTAATATTAATACGCCGCAAAGTAATTGTCGATATAAAAATTTGAGGGCATCATGGTAAATGTGTTACAGCGTCAAAAAGTGCTTCGCCGGCCGGAGCAGTTACCAAGAACAAATAGAGTGGTAATTACGGCTAAAACGGCTGTACTGCCTGCTTTCATATCCTTTAAACCTCTGGCTTTTTTAACCTCTCTGCTTGACGGGTTTGGTCTTAAAGAGCTGATTTTATCTGCCGGAGTTGTAATTTCCCTGCTTTTGTTTTACCAGTTGAAGAGCCGTGAGTCAATGCTGCCTATCAACTTATCTCTTGAATCAGAGACGAATGATCTCTTATGGCGCTATCTGGTTCCGGAAGATAACAGTACAACCATCGAAACAAATCTTAATCCCGAAGCGATTAAGAAGCTCATGATAAAAAGCTATACAGTCAAGCGCGGGGATACTCTATCAGCCATAGCCCAAAAATATTCATTAAATCTTGATACTATCCTGAGTTATAATAATATACGTAAGGTTACTGCATTGAAGGTGGGCACCGTTTTAGAAATACCCAACAGCGACGGCCTGAAATACCGGGTTAAAAGGGGCGATTACCTGGGGGGGATTGCTAAAAAATTCCAGGTTCCCCTGAACAGCCTTCTCGACTGGAATAATCTTGAGACTTCAGTTATTACGCCGGCACAGGATATCTTCATTCCCGGCGCCAGAATGAGCGCCAATGAGCTGAACCGTATTCTCGGGAAGCTTTTTATATATCCGACCAGGGGCCGGATCACCTCCCGTTTTGGTATGCGCATGGATCCTTTTACCGGTATAAGACGCTTTCACAATGGTGTGGATATAGCCAACAACACGGGCACTCCCGTATTGGCGGCTATGTCAGGGCGGGTAGCAATGGTCGGTTATAATGCCAATTTCGGGAAATATATTATTGTGCGTCATACCGATGGCTTTCAGACTCTCTATGGCCATCTCTCTGCCTTCCAGGTAAGTAAAAATGAGCGGGTAAAGCAAGGCCAGCTGCTTGGTAAAATGGGGGACAGCGGGTATAGCACCGGCACACATCTGCACTTTTCCATATTTTTTAAAGGAGAACCGGTTGACCCTTTTAAGTACCTGCATTAAAGTTTAACTGCTGATGAAAAAGAATATACTTAGCTGGGTCTTTTTTAAGCAAATATTTCCGGAAGTTTTTGCTTCTCTAATATTTATAACTCTATCTTCTTTCGCGTTATTTACTGAGATCTCTTTAATCCGGGCGGAAAAGGATCATTACCTCTACTACCCTGATCAATTAGGCGGCTTTTCAGAACTTCAATTTTTTGAAAGTGAGGTAGATCCCGAATATTCGACTGACAGTTTCTTTGTGGGCGGCGGCTCAACTGCAATTCTGCCCCTGGATATCAAATTCTATACTGCAAAGAAAGGGGATACCCTTTCGGGAATTGCCGAGCGCTTCGGCCTTGATCTGGATACAATTGCCTCACTGAACAGGGAATGGGGAAGCGGGGTTCACCTGGTGAGCATTGGCGAAGAGATAAAAATTCCCAATCAGGATGGGATTTTTCTATCGCTGCAGGGGGGAATAGATCAGTTCTGCGCCCAAAAAGGTGTTTTGGCCGAGGCTGTTCTTTTAGTTAACCGTAAAAGCCGTGAGGAAATAAAGCCCGGTATGGAGCTTTTCCTGCCCGGAAGATAACAGTACAACCATCGAAACAAATCTTAATCCCGAAGCGATTAAGAAGCTCATGATAAAAAGCTATACAGTCAAGCGCGGGGATCCTCTATCAGCCATAGCCCAAAAATATTCATTAAATC
>DRHE01000459.1 GCA_011049745.1 Spirochaetales bacterium
GAGCTGAGTCAAGGTTACAGAACTATCCCTTTCAACACCCTCAGAATAATCAAAGGGAATAACCGAAACAATAGGTTTATTTTCTTCAGATAACAGGGGAACTGTAAATGAAAAACCAATAATGAAACATATAGTGAATATTTTGTATAATTTGTTCATTTTTCTCTCCTGCTTAATTCTAAATATCATCATTACTATTCTTAAAACCGCCGGAAAAATAATCTATAATCCCTTCTATAACAGAAACCGCCTGGAGTCAAGTCTATTTTGAAAGGTGGATGCCTTAATAACAACTCTTGCGGCTCAGATCCGCCTGTACTGCATGAAGGACCGAGATTGTAAATTTATTGGTTATAGGGATATATTCTCTTATTTTTATTTGGTGTAATGCTCCGTATAGGTATCGAGAATTTTTTTTATCATTTGTTGGTACGGTACATTAATTTTTTTGGAGACATCCTTTAA
Source organism: Spirochaetales bacterium (assembly GCA_011049745.1). Taxonomy (GTDB): domain Bacteria; phylum Spirochaetota; class Spirochaetia; order SZUA-6; family DRHE01; genus DRHE01. The sequence continues at coordinate 466 of DRHE01000459.1, forward strand.
GAAATCTATACTCTTTTTCGAAAGAGCAATAGTTATTTTGGTCGTCTCCTCTTTTGGAATAAGTAACTCTGGCGGTGGTAAGAAATCAGCAATTTCAGTAGAAGCAGTTATAGCTTTACTTATTTCATCAGGAGCAGATTCATAATTAATTTGATTGTTCATATATTCCTCTCCCTTCACGCCATAATCCAGCACCAAAGATCCAACCATATATTGAGCAATATTACAAGTAATTACCGTATTGATACAACCCTCTTTCAACAGCCTGCTATGATGATTATAATGCTGCCATAGAAAGGGAGTTGGTATGTGGCTGGAAAATAAAAAGGTCTGGAGTGAAACTTATAGAGTCAGGAGCTATGATATAGATAAGGAACAGAAGGCTTCGGTGCAGTCAATCTGCAGGTACCTCTTTGACGCTGCTGGCAACCATGCCGATGCGCTCGGTTTATCCGTGCCCCAGCTCTTCAAAAAGGGCCTGACCTGGATGCTCTCCAGGTTTTTCCTACAGATTCACAGCTATCCCCGTTGGCGGGATGAGCTTATTATCCAGACCTGGCCCTCAGGGATAGAGAGATTCTTCGCCCTGCGCGATTTTATTATCTTCAACAGCCGCAAAGAGGTTGTGGGTGTGGCCACCAGCGCCTGGCTGATCATTGATCTTAAATTGCACAGGCCCCTGCCCGCTGTTAAACTATTCAATAATCAGGATATACTCCTCGATTACCGTTCCAGTAAAGCACTACCTGCTAAGCTGCCTCCGGTTGATAAGTCCCAAAAAAAACAGGACTTCAATGTACGTTACAGCGACCTCGATTTGAATGAGCACGTTACCAGCGCCAGCTATATAGATTGGCTCTTGGAAATTATACCTGCGGCTGTCAGGAAAGAGAAGCTGCTTACAGAGCTGGAATTGAATTTTATCAGCGAAGCTATGTACGGCGACTCAGTAAAAGCCATGGTGGAGGAGCAGGAATATACGGAGAAAGCAGAGCGCCTTTTTAATCACAGTTTGATTAAGAACCCGAATGGCGGTGGGGCTGAAGCAAATTATAATCGCCGGGAGCTCGTCAGGGCCAAAAGCCGCTGGAGCTGAGATCAACAAATTTTTTTCGGCTGCTATTTTACATTTATTTTCCGGTTATTTATCCGAAGCCAGGGCAAAGCCCTTCATAAAGGACTGCTGCATAGTAAAGAATACAATAAGAGGGGGAACCATGGTCATCATAACCCCGGCCATAATAATTCCCCAATTGTTCATGGCATCTGCCTGGATCATCATTTTGACGCCGATCTGAACCACCCGCATCTCTTTGGAATTGGTTGCCATCAAAGGCCACAGGTACTGGTTCCAGATGTAGATAAACTCTATAACGGTGAGAGCGCCTATAGTGCTGCCTGAGAGGGGAATCAGGATCTGGAGTAGATAGCGCATGGGAGAACAGCCGTCCATCTTTGCCGCATCCAGAAGTTCAACCGGGATCATCTTAAAACGCTGGATAAAGAGAAAGGTTCCTGTGGCGCTGGCCAGGAAGGGTACTATCAATCCCCAATAGGTATTGATCCAGCCCAGCTTACTGACAATCTCAAAGAGAGAGACAATCCGCACCGGTATGGGCAGAAGCAGGGTTACCAGCACCACAAAGAATAGTATGCCCTTACCTTTAAAGTCAAAATGGGTAAAGGCAAAGGCGGCTAAAAGGCTCAGGATAATCTTGCCAAGGGTGACCATGAAGGCGATAAAAGCGGAATTAAACATCATCCTCCCAAGGTTTACACTCTTCCAGGCTTCGACATAATTTGAGAAATTGCCGGAGGGGGTAATTTTCGGTGGTGAGGAATAGACCTCTGCCGGGGTCTGGGTGCTTATAATAATGGCGAGAATAACCGGCATACTCACAGTCAGGATGCTCAGGATTATCAGGATATGGAGGATTAATTTTTTAACCTGCTTTTTCTTCACTCATAAGCCTCCTATTGGTAGTGTACCTTTTTGCCGGTGGTCTTGAACTGGATCAAGGTCAATAGCACCACTAAAGTAAAAAGGATAAAACTCTCGGCAGCGGCATAACCTGTTTTGGAGTTTATAAAGAAATCCCGGTATAGCTGATAGATCAATATATTGGTGCCATTGGCCGGCCCCCCTTCGGTAAGCACATCGATCAGCCCGAAAGAGGCGAAGTATGAATAGATCAGGTTCATGATCAGCAGGAAAAAGGTAATGGGTGAAAGCAGGGGAAAGGTAACAATGGAGAAACGTTTTACCGGACCCGCCCCGTCTATGGAAGCTGCCTCCAAAGCCTCCTTCTGCACATTCTGTAATCCTGCCAGGTAAAAAATTATATTATAGCCGAGGTTCTTCCAGGTAGCAGCCGCAGTTATTACCACCAGTGCCAGGGTACTGTTTGTGAGCCACGGCGGTTCAAATCCGACAATCAAGCTTGAAAAATAACCCAAATAGCCATTTGCCGGGTTGAAAAGAAAGCGGAATATGGCCCCGGCAATAGCAGGTGAAAGGGCATAGGGCCAGATTAAAAAGGAACGGTAGATCAGCTGCCCCTTCAGCTTCTGGTTTAAAAGCAAGGCGATCATCAGCGCAACAAAGAGGCCCACCACCACTACTGCAACTGAAAAAATAAAGGAAACGGAAAAACTGTGCAGGTAATCAGCGCTGGTGAATAGTTTCTTAAAATTATAGAAACCGGCGAAGATCTTTCTTATGCCGAATGGATGTACCTTGTAAAGGCTCAAACGGAAAGTCTCAAAAGCAGGGTAGAAGAGAAAAACAATAAGAACGATGAAGGTGGGAATCAATAATATATAGGGTAGCCATTTATTTTTGAAGTAAGACTGCATTAACCGCCTCGTGGGACATATTAACCTTATAACAGAAGAGCGGCTGCAAATTTCTCCGCAGCCGCTATCAGTCAAAGTAATATTACTGGTTCAGTTCATTCCACTCTTTAATTGATACATTGGTCTTTGCCGCAGCTTCGTCCAAAGCCTCTTTGACCGTCATATCGCCGGCATAGACCTTCTGGATAGCGGTTTGTACCAGTGAACGCAGCTCGGGGAATACTCCGACCAGGGCCCCGGAGGTATTCACACTATAGGGACTCTCCAACAGCTGATCGAAAGCGGTCATGAAGTTGGGATTCTCTCTGAACCAGCCCCCTGCCTCCAACTTTTTCATGGCGGTTTTACGCACCGCGAAATAACCAGTGCCTTTATGCCACTTCATCTGGGCGTCATCCTCAGAGATGTACTTGACCAGTTTCAATGCCGCCAGGAGCTCTTCATCCGGATGACCATTTGTTATCCAGAGCGTGCCGCCGCCGATGGCAACCCCGCCCTTGGCTCCGGCGGGCTTCGGTATAAAACCGGTGCCCATTTCCCAGCCCTTCTCAGCCAATAGACCGGTAAGCTGATTTACATCAGAGGTGGAGGACATAACCATGGCAACTTCTCCGGAACCGAAAGCGGCGCGGTGGTTGGCCCAGCCAGGACCTACATCCAGAAAGAGGCCGTCCTTTTCCATACCGGTCCACCACTCCACTATCTTCTGACCAGGCTCACGGTTAAAGAGGACTTCCGTAGGAAACTCGCCCTTTCTGCCATTGTTGTTGTTTACCAGTGGCGCATCCATGAGGCAATGGAACTGCTCGAAATACCAGGAGTGGAGGTTCCAGGTTATAGGCGCCTTCAGGCCGAGTCCGGAACCTTTCAGTTTCTTACTGACTGCTATTACATCCGCAAATGTAGCCGGTGGTTTAGCCGGGTCCAGACCTGCCTGCCCGAAAAAGGTCTTATTATAGTAGAGCAGAGGTGTTGAAGAGTTAAAAGGCATGGAGTAATGCTTCCCGTCTATAGTGTAATAATTCTTCACGGGAGAGAAAAAGGCATCCCAGTCGATCTTCTCCCATTTTGTAAGATCTTCGATCGGGGTTATCATACCGCTGTATGCCATGCCCAGGGTGCCTATATCGTATAGATGGAAGATGTGAGGGGCATTTCCCGCCTTGCCCGCAGCCTTGGTCTTATTCAGCGTATCATTATAGCTGCCCGTGAACTGCACATTTACCGTAATATCGGGATTCTCCTTCATGAAAGAATCCACAATACCCTGGATCAATTCTATTCTGGCGCCGCCCATGGCATGCCAGAACTCAATAGTAACCGGCCCGGTAATTTCAACCTTCTCCTGTGTGCCGACCGCGAATAGAAAACCGGGCAGTAGAAAAAGCAGAACTACCATTAACAACTTTGCTTTCATAGCAAACCTCCTTTTAAATTATTTTGTTTATAAAAGCACTATATTATGACATAGAAATTTCGGGTTTGCAACTAAATGTTTGAAAATGTTCGGTTTTTTAAAAAAAATAGCGGCTCACTTCGGTGCCTGCCAACAACAGACTGCTGAAGGGCCGATTCAGCGTAATAGAGGTGCAAAGCGACCGCTGTGATAGCGGCTGGTCGTGTATCAGGATTGCCGGAGTACTGGATCTTGCCCTGACCGGAATACTGGCAGAATTATCTGATTCCTTAGTAAAAGCCGGCATCCCCATATTCGCAATTTCCACCTACAACACGGATTATATTCTGGTAAAACGCGATAAATTAATTAGCGCAATAGGTGCACTCAAAGAATCGGGTGATATATTTGTTCGCTAGCCTGGACAGCTTATAAGATCACCGCTTTCACCCTTCTCTCCTATTAAAAATGTA
>DRHE01000460.1 GCA_011049745.1 Spirochaetales bacterium
AATGAATTCATTGCCCTGTTAAAGGATTCATCTTTGGTTTCCATTCTTGCCGTTTCAGACCTGCTGCGCCGCGGCCGGGAGTTTGCATCAAAAACCTTCTACTACTTTGAGACCTATACAATTGTAGCCATAATATACCTGATAATGACCCTATTCTTTTCGCGGCTGGTAGCATTGATGGAAGAAAGGTTGAACAGGAATGAGTGACCGCGTCCGTATTATCAAAGCCTGTAAGAATTTCGGAGATATTCACGCCGTGGTTAATGTTGACCTCACCGTTAAGCAGGGCGAGGTGGTACTGGTTATCGGTCCCTCGGGGAGCGGCAAGAGCACTCTACTGCGAAGCATCAACCGCCTGGAGAACCTCACCTCCGGCGAGATCTGGATAGATGATGACCTGGTAACCGACCCCAGGGGGGATATCCGTAAGATCAGGGAAGAAGTGGGCATGGTTTTCCAGTCCTTCAACCTTTTCCCGCACCTCACCGCTTTGCAGAATATTACAATAGCACTAAAAATAGTAAAAAAAATGTCAGGTGATGCTGCTGCAGAGATCGGTGTAAAGCTTATGGAACGTGTCGATCTGTCCGACAAGCTGCATTCTTATCCTTCCAAACTGTCAGGCGGCCAGCAGCAAAGGGTGGCAATTGCCCGCGCCCTGGCCATGAACCCCAAGGTAATGCTCTTTGACGAACCGACCTCAGCTTTGGATCCAGAGATGATAAAAGAAGTACTTGATGTTATGCTGGCCGTGGTAAACGATGGTATGACTATGATAGTGGTATCACACGAAATGGGCTTTGCCAGAGCTGCTGCGGATAAAGTTGTTTTCATGGACAATGGCGAGGTAATTGAAATTGCGCCGCCTAATGTTCTCTTTGATAATCCTAAAAAAGAGAGAACCAAGAGATTCCTGAAACATATTCTATAATAAAAAAACGGCCCGTTTGGGCCGCTTTTTTTAATAATTCTTCATCATATTCAGCTTGCGCTGTTTTTTCATTCGCTTGCGAATAAGAGCCTTTTTTTTACGATTGCGGATGGTGGAAGGCTTTTCAAAATATTCTCTTTTTTTCCATTCTCTAATAATTCCTTCCTTCTCCACGATACGCTTAAAGCGCTTTATTGCTCTTTCCAAAACTTCATCTTCACCAACTACTACCTGAGCTATAGAAATCACCTCCCCTCAATTTCAATTGTTTCTCTAATAATACTAATAATATTGCTTTTGTCAATAATAGATTTATAGGTGAAGCTCTCCGGGTTTACAGCTACACCGCTGACCCGGACTTCCCAGTGTAAATGCGGTCCGGTTGCCAAACCCGAGCATCCTACGTTTCCTAAAATCTCGCCGCTCTCCACATAGTCACCTTTATTTACCGACAGGGAAGAAAGATGATAATAGATAGAGTAAAGACCGGGCAGATGCTCCAACACTATAGAATTTCCAGTAATAATCCGATAGCGCGCCAGCACCACTCTTCCCGCACCGCAGGCAGCCACCGGTGTTCCTTCAGGCACTGCGAAATCAATTCCCTGATGGTAGGACAGAGCAGAGCTGCCGCCTGAATATTGAAAGGTGCGGCGGTCGCCGTAATTCCCGCTTCTGCGTGCCTCGGTTAAGGGCAGCTTGAAACTCTCTTCATGAAATATTGCATCGCCATTAAATGTAGTTAAAATATCCCACAAATACTCTGACTCTTCCCGCTTCCGTGGATCAAATCTGCTTCTCAAGTCAGTCAGCTCTTCATCCAAGAATATTTTTTCCGAAATAAATGTCTTATGCCTCACCATTATGCTGCCATGATATGAGAAGCCCTCTTCAGGCAGACCGGCTGCCTGCCCACTACTGCCGTTAATCTCCAGCCTATACTCCTGTTCTTCCAAATAATTCGGTAGTCCCAACAGTAAACACCAGGTACTATTCCCTTCGATTTCCCCCAGTGAAAAACCTCTTCCCTTAACAACCGGCTCCCCGGAATCATCCAGCACCCGGGCAGTGAGCTCCTGCAAAGGCCGGTCAGGGAAAATCAGCACCTTCAACACATCTCCCCGATCCAGTTCCCGCTCATATACAACCAGCGGCTGGGATAACTGCTCACTATTTATTAGTGCACCCGCAAGCTGAAAGATAAGCAGAAAAGTAAAATGAATTATTCTCATCTATGTATATCTAATATGGTTAGCTGCAGGGTATCTGTATTTTGGAAATAATTCCTTTCTAATCGATAAACAATATCCACTTCTTCGTTAATATCAAAATCCTTTCCTGCTCGTTCTGCAGCCCGCCAGAAAACAGCGGGCCAGCGGTATTTACCACCTGAAATAAGCAGCTTTAAATGAGGCGCTCCATTCTTACCGATAAACTCCAGCGATTCAATACGCACCTTCCTGGAAAGAAATACTAAAGCAGGATTTCCCTCTCCAAATGGTTCAAAGAACTCAACAACTTTGATTAAATCCGGATTCAGATATTGATGCGGTACTTCAGCATCAATTACCAGCTTTTCTTCACTTTGATCGGGAGGCATCAGGTTCTTCACCTGCTCGTATAATCTCTTTTCAAAGAGATCAAGGTTGCCGGCGTCCATGCTGAAGCCGGCAGCCTGGTTATGGCCCCCATAATTGTCAAATATATCAGCAAAATTATCCAGGAAACCGCCGAGATTATAGGGACTTCTAAGTGAACCGACTGCTCTCACTTTGGAGAGAGCAATAACCACGGCCGGAACCTTAAAAAAATTAACCAGCCTGGCGGCAATAATACCGGTATTTCCCCGGTTGATATTATTATTGTATATTAATACGAACTTCTCTTCTGATCTGGCATAGCTCTCCTGAGCTTTATGCAGATTTTTTTCCCAGACCTTACCTCCCTGCTTTTTTCTCTCTTTATTCATATTTCGAATCAGGTCGACCAATTCGTTGATTCTTTCCGGATTATCTGAAAGAAGAAGCTCCGCAGCAATCTCCGGCTTACCAAGGCGGCCGGCTGAATTTAATACCGGATTTACATGCCAGGAAATATCCGTAGTGGTTATCTTCTTTCCCTGCAGATCCTGCCTGATCAGTAAGCCTCTGAGCCCGGGACGCTCCATACGGTTGAGCACTTCGAGCCCCTCTTTAACCATTATCCTGTTTTCATCAATCAACGGCATTAAATCTGCTAAAGTCCCCAGGGCCACCAGGTCCATTACCTTGCTGTGCGCCTGGTTAAGATCTTTTATACGCCTATGCGCTAAAGCAATGAAGAGAGTTTTTAGCATATCGAGCTCACTGAATCTGGTAGCGCTATAGCGGGAGAGCCTGCTCATCTCGATTATCTTAAGCAGGCTTTTTCCCTGCAATGCTGGGAAATGTTCGAGCAAAAGGGGCCGGATATCAGTAAAAGATAGCTCCGTTTCTCCGCCCAGTGCCTCTTCCAACATTCGTTTTTGCTGCTCCGGATCGAAAACAAGCAGATCATATCCGGCAATCAGCCTGGCCAGGCGTGTTCGCTGGAAATAATCTCTTCCCCTCCCCTCAGTGGCCGGCGGGATCAAATTCTCCACCACTCTCTCTTCTTCTACCAGATTAACAATTTTTACCGCTCCAACCTCGAAACCCTCATTTACCGGCTTGATATTAAACAGACAGACAGTCTGGCCATAAAAGCTGGTCTGGTAAAAGCGCAGAGCCCAATCAAGCTTGGCAACTACGCCGCAGCCGGCCATGTCCCTAAATGGATAACGGGTATCAGTTGATTTAGGATTTATAATAGCCAGAGCATCGGGCAGTATTGAGGGCGGATTATGGTGGTCTATAACAATAGTATCGATACCCGCCGCGCTGGCCAGCCTGATCTCTTCCACATTAGAGATACCGCAGTCTACGGTAATTAGCAGTGTCACGCTTTTCTCAGCAATGGTATCAATGACTTCCGCAGTGAGCCCATAAGACTCATCACCTTTGGGGAGCAGCCAATCCACCTGTGCATTTCGCTCGCCAAGCGCCTCAACTAATAGAACAGTGGCGGTTATACCGTCGACATCCCGATCTCCAAAAATCATAATTTTTTCACCGCTCTCCAGGGCAGCATAGATACGTTCCACAGCCTCTTCCATATTACTGAAGAGAAAAGGGTTGTGAAGATAACAGGGATCGCTTTCCAGGAAAAAAAAGAGTGATTCGGCAGCATCCAACTCCCTGCGCATCAGGATTGAGGAAACAAGCAGATTCAGATCAAACTTCCTGGAGAGCTCACGTACCGTATGGGAATCCAGGGGTTTTTTTTGCCAGTTCATTCTCTAAAGCTCTTTCAAGACCCGCTCTCCCGGAGGCAGCGGCTCTTCATTAAAGGAATAAGAATCCTTAAGCAGTTTTTTCACTTCATCGATTTTCGAGAGATCTTCACCATGGATCAAACATAATTCTTCACCAGGCTTCACTGCATCACCCTGTACTTTCAGAAGCTCTATGCCGACAGCCGGGAATACCGGATCTTCCTTTCTGGATCTGGCGGCTCCCAGCATACCTGAGGCCAACCCCATTTTAAAGGCATCAATTCTTTTCAAGAAACCTTGATTTTCTGCCTTCAAGGGAATTATATGTTGTGCTCTGGGAGCTCTTTCCAGGTTTAAAAGTACTTCGATGTCTCCGCCCTGGTATTCAACATTTTCCAGGAATTTCTTCCAGGCCGAGCCATCTGTTATTTTCTCCCGGCAGAGCTTTTCAGCAGTGAAGATATCTGCGGCCAGACCCCCCAGCACAACCATCCAGGCAGTGAGCCGTATAGTCAGATCCATTAAATCACCCGGCCCCTGATTGTGAAGAGAGGAGACAACCTCCCGAACTTCAGGGAAGTTACCGATCATCAACCCCAGCGGCTGATCCATATCCGATATTACTGCCTTGATCTTTCTATTCAGACTTCTGCCGGTCTCCACCAGTGATAGGGCGAGCCCTTCAGCCTGCTCAAGGGTTTTCATAAAAGCGCCTGACCCACACTTTACATCAAAAACAAAGGATTCGGCACCCTCGGCGAATTTCTTCGACATAATACTGGCGGTGATCAGGGGAATAGATTCCACTGTGGCGGTTACATCTCTTAAAGCGTAAAGCTTGCGGTCAGCCGGAACCACGCTTTCGCTCTGTCCTATCATGGCAAAACCGATCTTCTCCAAAGCCTCTTTGAATTCAGCCAGTGAAAGATTGGTACGATACCCGGGAATAGATTCCAGCTTATCCAGCGTACCTCCAGTATGTCCCAGAGCTCTGCCGCTCATCATAGGCACTTTAAGGCCGCAGGCAGCAGCCAGGGGCGCGAGAATAAGGGAAACCTTATCACCAACACCGCCTGTGGAATGTTTATCTATCAACACCCCCTCAATATCTGACAGATCAATGGTATCTCCGGAATTGATCATTGCTCTGGTCAAAAAACCGGTTTCCTCAAAAGTCATTCCCTTGAAGAAAACAGCCATGGCCAGGCTGGATATCTGATAGTCGGGAATCTTTCCGGTTGCATAGCCTGTGATCAAAAAATCGATCTCTTCCCGATTTAATACCTGCCCGTCTCTTTTCTTCATAATCAGATCGACTGCTCTCATTCTCCCTCCCGTGTAAAAATCAATGTTTTCAAGGGGCGGTGTTCCGCACCTGTAGACCGTAAAATAGATTGATAAAGGACCAAACGATCAAATAAAAAAACCCGCTGCTCCAGATCGAGTGAATTGAGGAAATGAGGGTCGATTCTCCCTTGTTTATTGCGGGCCAATGTTATATGGGGGGTGAAGCTTCGCCCCCCCTCTTCCACGGCTAAACCGGAATTATGAATAATCTCATTGAATGTTTTTCCGAAACTAACCACCTCCTCTGCTCCCTCTTTGAGAGTGCAGAAGATCACCCGAGGATTACCGCGCGCCGGGAAAGAGCCTAACCCACCTAACGAGGCCCTGATTATCCTTCCGGTTAAGAAAGGATCATCCAGAATGCTTTTTAGTTCTTCTATTTTCTTCTCACTTATTTCGCCGAAAAAATGAAGAGTAATATGCAGACTCAGCAGCGGTGCCATTTTCAGATTTTTATAAGATAAGCTTAATTTATCCATGACCTCCGATAGAAATTTTCGGATTTCTGAAGAGACCGGTAGAGCTGCAAAAACCCTCATAATATACCCATTCCGGACTTAATAGTATTCAAGGGACTCTCCACCATGGTTTGTACGAGTTGAAAGGTAACTTGCTTAAGCGAAATGACGGACTCTTCCATTAACCTGACCTTTAGAGCGGTAGACAGGGGAAGCCGGAGTGTAGTCTGCAGGTAGCGCCGCGCACCTGAAGAAAGTCTTGAGCATTTTCCTTTTATACACTTGCTGCAAAATGGCGCCAGCTCCCCGGCAGGGAAAAAGAGCATATTTTTAATCTCAACGCTGCAATTACTGCAGACAGACAATTCAGGTCTGAAGCCCGAAAGGGCCATAAAGCGCCAGAGGAATTGCTGGGAAATATAGTGTTCACTGCCCGGCATTGCTGAATCAAGGTATTTCAGGGCATTTCGGAAAAGATTGAATAACTCCGCTGAACTTTCACCGCCGCCGTATGATTTGATTATCACCTCAGCCCACAGAGAAGCGGTAAAGAATTTCACCATATTACCCTGTATACCGGTGAATATAGATAGGCTTTCCACATCAGTTATCTTGTACTGATCCTTAACCGGATCATGGTAAAGATAGACTTTGATATTGCTGAAAGGCTCGGTTAAGGTCCTGAACCTGCTTCTCATTTTATAAGCACCATGAGCTAAAGCCCTGATCATACCCATATCTAGAGTTAAGAGCAACAACCCCTTGTGAATTTCACCGACTCTATGCCTGTAAAGCACAACAGCCTGTGTGAAAGAAGTTCTAAACATAATTATAAAGCCGGTATATAATAATTTAGATATTAAGCAGTAGCAATAGGCTTTAGGTAATTAAAACCTTAAGTATATGGCGGTTAACGATTGCAGATGCCCGCAGGGTACCATGTGCCCGCAGGCTAACGTGCCGAACAATAGCGGTAAGCGGCAAATATTTCTGCTTGACATCTTAGGGCCATATTAATAACTTCTTAAATAATAATTATGGCGGATAAACAGATAATACCCACTTCCAAGGTTCTTCCCCCAAAATTGTGCCTGATATCTCTTCATGGAAATCCTCTTTTCCCGGGCCTTTTAACACCCTTGATGATCTCTTCGCAGAGAGAGATTGAGGTAATCGAAAAATCTTTAGCAGGAGATGGTTTTATCGGTCTGGTGCTTACCCACTCCGTAGAGATAGAAGAGCCTGCTGCCGGCGACCTTTACCGTACCGGTATAGCCGCCAAGATTATTAAAAAAATTAATCTCCCCGATGGTGGTGTGAATATTTTCATTTCGACACTCAGCCGTTTCAAGATAAAAAGGTTCCTTAAACGCGATAACCCAATTACTGCAGCCGTAGAATACCTTGAAGATAAGAACTATAAAACTGATGAGGTAAAGGCTCTAACCCGCGCCCTGATCAGTGAGATGAAGCAGGTATCGGAGAATAACCCGCTCTTCTCCGAAGAAATGCGCCTTAATATGGTCAATATTGATCACCCGGGGAAAATAGCAGACTTCATTACCTCCATTCTAAATATTAAACGGCAGGAACAGCAGAAGATACTGGAAACACTCGATGTTCATGAGCGTATGATGCAGGTCTTGATCTTTATAAAGAAAGAGCAGGAGTTGATAAATATTCAGAAAAAAATCCAGAAGCAGATCAATGAAAAAATATCCAAAAGCCAGAGAGAGTATTTCCTCAAAGAACAGCTTAAAGCCATCAAAGCTGAACTTGGCATGCCTGTTGATTCTAAAAGCAGTGAATACCTGCGCTTTAAAGAGGCAATAGAAAAACTCGACTTTAACGAGGAAACCCTGGAAACGGTTAACCAGGAACTGGAAAAATTCTCACTCATGGACACCAATTCATCTGAGTTTATTGTTACCAGGAATTATCTGGATACTATTATCAATTTGCCCTGGGTAGGGCCCGGGTCTGAAGAGATCGATATAGTAAAGGCAAAGAGAGTGCTCGACCATGACCATTACGGACTGGAAGATGTCAAAGAGAGAATTATCGAGTACCTGGCTGTGCGCAAGTTGAAGAAAGATACCAAGGGATCAATTCTCTGCCTGGTAGGCCCGCCGGGTGTGGGAAAAACATCAGTAGGAAAATCCATAGCCAGAGCCATGGGCAAAAAATTCTTTCGTTTTTCAGTGGGAGGCATGCGTGACGAAGCTGAGATCAAGGGTCACAGGAGAACCTATGTCGGCGCCATGCCGGGCAAGATCCTGCAGGGACTCAAAATAGTAAAAGTCAAGAACCCGGTTTTTATGATCGATGAAATTGACAAGCTTGGCGCCTCTTTTCAGGGGGACCCTTCCTCCGCGCTGCTTGAAGTCCTCGACCCCGAACAGAATATTGCTTTCCGTGATCATTATCTCGATCTTCCCTTTGACCTATCTAACATCCTGTTCATTACAACGGCAAATACTGTGGATTCTATTCCTTCACCCCTGCTTGATCGCATGGAGGTTATCCGCCTATCAGGTTATATCGATGAAGAAAAGATCGTCATTGCCAGGAAGTATCTTCTGCCTAAATCCCTGGAACGTCATGGACTATCAAAAAATGCTTTAAAATATGATAAAGCTGCTCTATTGCGGATTGCCCGTGATTATGCCCGCGAAGCAGGCTTGAGAAACTATGAGAAGGCTCTCAATAAAATCCACCGAAAATTAGCCAAATTGAGAGTTCTGCAGGAGATAGATTTTCCTGTACAGATTGATAAACGGAATCTGGTGGATTACCTTGGCAAACCCCTGTTCCATGATGAAGGTATAAAGAAGATTACCCGGCCGGGTATGGCCATAGGTCTGGCCTGGACTCCTTTAGGCGGGGCAACCCTGATTATCGAAGCGGTAGAGAATGCCGGTAAAGAGGCTTTTAAGCTTACCGGACAGCTGGGTGATGTAATGCAGGAATCTGCCAGTATAGCCTATACCTATGTCCGTCACATTGCCGGAGATTTAGGAATTGATCAGAAGTTTTTCGAAGGAAACCAGATCCACCTGCATATTCCGGCTGGAGCCACCCCCAAGGATGGACCTTCGGCGGGTATCACCATGGCATCCTGCCTGCTTTCCCTGGCTTTGAATAATAAAATAAATAGATCTCTGGCCATGACCGGCGAACTATCATTAGTGGGTGACATACTGCCTATCGGCGGCTTAAAAGAAAAGGTTATCGCCGCACGCCGTAATAGAATAAAGGAAATAATCATTCCTCTGCAAAACGAAAAGGATCTTGAGGAAATTCCCGAACATATCAAAAAAGGCATACGCTTCCATGCTTTATCTAAAATGGAAGAGGTTATTGACAGACTATTTTGAAAAGCTTTTTACTGCTGTTGCTGACAGCGCTTTCCGTCACCTCCTGCCCACAGGTTAAAGAGGAGGTCCAAAACCTGCATCCCCTTTTTGATATCAGTGAGAAAGAGCTAATGGAATCAATCTCTGATCTGCCGGCAGCAAGCAGGGAAAAAATTGCAGCCAAAGCTCAGGTTTTTCTTGATCTTATTTTGCAGCTGCTGGAATTACCTGAGGATCTGCTGATCCTGGCGGATAAAAAACACATCCTGGGAAAGCAATATATTCCCCCTGACCTGATCAATCTCGAAGGCTATTCCTTTTCTTTAGCCGGAAATAAATTAGAATTACGCAGAATGATTATTCCTGACTTGCTGGCCATGGTGGAAAGCAGCCGTGAACAAGGGCTTGAGCTGCTTATTTCCTCCGCTTATCGCTCTTATTCGCGGCAGGAATTAATCTATAATAATAATGTCCGTAGTCTTGGCCGGGAAATCGCGGATAGAGAGTCGGCAAAACCCGGTCATTCGCAACATCAACTGGGAACCACGATTGATTTCGGCAGTATAGATGACGGTTTTGCTTCCCATCCGTCGGGTATCTGGCTGGCGGAACATGGCTGGCAATTCGGCTTCTCTCTTTCCTATCCCCCGGACAATGAAAAAATAACCGGTTACCGTTACGAACCGTGGCACTATCGCTATATCGGCAGACATGCCGCCAGGATTACCAGGGAGTTTTTTTTGAATGAGCAACAGTATTTTTTAGAATTCTGGGAGCAGAAGAGCTCATTTTTCCGGAAAATAAGAATCAGGTAATTCCAGAACACCCTGACGCAACAGGCGGAAGGGTCTCAAGGTAATATCCAGAATGGTTGAAGGCTTTCCTGCCTTGATATCCCCGGCACTGACAATCAGATCAACTTTATGCTCAAATTGTTTAATAATATCTTTGATCCTCCACAGCGCTTCCTCCTGACTGCGATTTACACTGGTGGAAAATAGTGGCTGGCCAATCTCCTTGAGCAGCCGCTGCAGTTGATTATCTTTCGGCACTCGCAGTGCGACACTGCCCCCCTCCCTGGAAGTAAAGATAAGAGTTAAAGGACCTGGCCAGTATGCCTGCAAAGATGCCGGCAGTTTTTGATTCGTGATCCCCGGCAGCCAATCAGCAGATTGGATTAGCCGGACAAAGGGTGACTCTTCACCCCTTCCCTTGATCATGCGAATTCTCTGCTCCGTATCCGGAGCTATGCCCACAATTCCGTAAATTGTATCGCATGGAATAATGGCCACACCGCCATTCCTGACAGTATCAACCAGACGGCAAAAACTCTTCTTATCACCTATGTTTATCAGCATTTCCTTTTAATACCAGATGGCTGAATAAATAAAAAAGCAGCGGTAAAAATAGCGCAGATATTTTAACCAGGATATCTCTTGTGGCTTTGCTTTCTGCTTTATAGATTAACCTTCCTACCTTATGAATATTCCTCCCGGCTGAATAGTTTTCAATTCTGATAACCTGTTCATCATCCTTGAAAAAGCCAAGTTCACGGGCCTGGAGCGTAACAATCTCGGGATTGGAGCCTAGAGCATCAATATCATTTAGCAGCTGCTGATTAATTTGCTCAAGATCTTTCATATTTGCTTCCAGTGAATTGCGGTAATTCACTAATTTATTGTAGCTGTAAATGCCGCTGTGACCCCAGAAAAACAACATGCTGCCGCCGAAGAGGAAACCGGCATAAAGAGCCACTATTAATCTCATAACTCTCATTATTATTGATAAACGGCTTAGATTCAGTTTCTCTTGAATGGATCCGGTGGAATCACAGCAGTATGTTGATTATATAATATTCGCATTGTACAATATCATTTAGAAATCTTGTTTTTTTTCCCGGGTTTCTATTATATTATAATTAGTGTTTGTTATTTGATAAAAACGTGATGAGATTTGCCTCTTGAAAAAACCACAGATTAAATTGATAATTAAGATAAAAAGGAGCAAAACTATACCGATAATAGTATAGATAATGGATATCTCATCCATGGGAGAGTGGCATGACAAGTGAGGAAATCAAGAAAAATGAGAGTGAAGTACTCGACAATACCGAAAATATCAATGGGGAAGATGTTACTCTGTCTACAAGTGAGCTGGATAATATCATGAGTAGTGCTGAGTTTACCGATGAAGAGGTTAATTCGGAAGAAGAAAACCTTGAAAAATATGGAGTTTGGGTAAAAGCAACCCCTGAGGAAGTTACCGAAGAGACTGAAGATGAGGCCTCTTTTGAGCTTTCTGATCTTAAAAAAACTGAGGAATCGGAGCTGACCGGAGAAGAAGAGAATTTATTGGATGAGTTGGAAAGCGAACTTCCAATTGATGAACCTTCCGATATCACAGATAGTTCAGGGGAGGTTGAAAAAGAAACCACCGAAGCGCAAGAAGTTCTTGATGAGGAAACTTTAGATATAGAATCACTGGACGATCTGGAAAATGTAGATCTCGAAGAATTAGCAGAGGAAGCCGGGGATATCGAAATGCAGAACCTTGAAGACGATCTTGATTTGACCCTGCCCGAAGCCTCTGATGATTTCCCGGAATTAGTTATGGATGAGGATTCAGAAGAACAGATTGACGTTTCCCTTTCAGAAAGCAGCCCATTGGCAGAAGATTTTGATGATCTTGGAGCTTTAGAGGCGGATATCAGCACACCGCTGGCCCCTTCCTCTTTTGCAGGTGCAGGCCGGGATGCTGATTCAGCAGTGATTCTACAGAAAATCGAAAACGAATTGGCAGCAATAAAAACAGAGATTTTTGAGCTTAAGAAAGATCTCCTCAACCTAAATGTGAAGGAGAAAACTACCCCCGAAGTTGAAATTCAGCCCCCCCCCGGTGAAACCCCAGGTTTTTTTGACGAAGAAGAGGATGAAACCATAGCTCTTACCGGTGATGAATTGGATAATATCTTAAATACCGCTGAGATTACTGAAGAAATTGCTGAAAGCCCTGAAGCTCCGGAAGATATTAGCACGGAAGATAGCTCTGTGGATATTCAGGAGCCGGAGAGACTGATTGACAAAGAGGACCTTATCGAACTCGAAGGCACTGAACCTGACGAAGTCGATGAGATAGAAATTAATATTCCGGCAGAAAACGGCGAAGCCCCGGTTTTAGAAGAATCGGAGGCTGCTATTGAAGAACTCACTGCCGAAGAATCCACTGAAGAAATTCCTCTTCTCGACGATCTTGAGGAAGCAGCCCCTGCGGAGAGCCTTCCGGAAGTCCCAACAGAACCCCCAGTGGAACCAGATTTAGCCGCTATCGACCTTGAGCTTCCTGAAGAGGAGCTTACTCTCGAAGAAGAAACCGTTGCTGAAGTTCCTGAAGCCCCTGCTCCGGAAGCTCAAGGTCGATAGCGGCTAAATCTGGTTCCCCTGGGGGTTCTGTTGGGACTTCCGGAAGACTCTCGGCAGGGGCTGCTTCCTCAAGATCGTCGAGAAGAGGAATTTCTTCAATGGATTCTTCGGCAGTGAGTTCTTCAATAGCAGCCTCCGATTCTTCTAAAACCGGGGCTTCGCCGTTTTCTGCCGGAATATTAATTTCTATCTCATCGA
>DRHE01000461.1 GCA_011049745.1 Spirochaetales bacterium
CAGCATTACATCCATTTTCATAATCTCGTTGAGGTCGGTAACCTTTTCCACTTCCGCCTGAATGGCTGAAACACGTACCGCTTCCCGGGCGTTCTCTTCCAGCATCTTGTACGCTGGTTCCGGAAGGAAGAGCTGAAAAACTGGGTTGCAGCCACTCGCGACTTCGCCGTCCAGATCCTGCCCTTGCTTTTCGGCGGGGTTCTGGTGGCGGGTTTTCTCCTGGGACGACCCGGCCATCAGGCGCTCATTCCGGAATCGTGGGTTGCCTCCCTGGTCGGGGGCAATTCTTTCTTCGCCAATTTCATTGCTTCCATGGCTGGTGCCCTGATGTACTTCGCCACTCTGACGGAGGTCCCAATTATGCAGGGGCTGATAGGGGCCGGTATGGGCCAGGGACCCGCGCTGGCTCTTCTTCTGGCTGGACCCACACTTTCCCTTCCCTCGATCCTGGTCATCAACAGCGAGCTCGGGCCAAAGAAGACCATAACCTATGTTGGGCTGGTAATCGTAATATCTACTCTGGCGGGAAAGATTTTCGGCTTGATCGCCTGAAAGGAGTTCATGCAATCGAAGATCGCAAACTGAAAGCCGCAGGCCGTAGGCCGTAGGTGCCCGCAGCGGGCGGACCGCAGGATGGCCGGGAGCTCAGGCCTGCAGGCGCCGTCACATCTTAATAAATAGAAATAGCAGGAAGAGCAGTACAGCGGCTAAAGCAAATAAAGCCACGCGGTAGATCCAGGGTTTGAAGAACGGCGATTTTTTGACAGGCTTGAATTTATCCTTATCCATGAGGTAGCTGCAGGAAGGGCAGCCGGAATTGAAATCTTCAGCCCTGCCCATATATCCGCATTCAGGACATTTAACCGCGGTAAATATTTTACCGCATTTGGGACAGCGGATTGTATTGGCGGGCACTTCTTCTCCGCAGAAATCACAAAAGTAGCGGGCTTTCATAATATCACCTGGGATATTATAATGCAAAAAAGGTTTTAGAATAAGGAGCTGTAATGGAAACAGGAATTATCGGCCTGCCCCTATCAGGAAAGACAACTATATTCAACACGCTGACCGGGCAGGATGCTCAGGTTTCCGGTTACACCGGCGGGAAAAAGCGGGTCAATCTGGCAGAGGTGGAGGTTCCTGATCCCAGATTAGAAGCATTGAATAAAATATTTAAACCCAAAAAAAGCCGGGCGGCAGTAGTATTGATTAAGGACTTGCAGGTGGATTTCACTCCCCAGGGCGGATTGGCAGGTTCCGTGTTGGGAGAGCTCCGGCATTGTGAGGCTATTATAATTATCTTGCGCGCATTTTTAGATGAAAGTGTGCCCCATACCCTGGAGGAGATCAATCCACTTCAGGATCTTCATACAATCCTTGATTCTCTTGTTTTCAGCGATTATGAGGTTGCTGAGAAGCGCTTGGAAAGGTTGATCAAGGAAGGCAAAAAGAAAAGCCGTGAATATCTGGTTCTGCACAAGCTCTCGGAAAAATTTGCCTCCGGGGGTTACACCGGCCCCGGCTTTTTGAATCCTGATGAAGAGAAGCTGGTTTCAGGCTTTGCCTTTCTAACCCTTAAACCGCTCATTGTAGTTGCCAACAGCGGCGAAAACCCGGTAGAAATTGAGCCTCTGGAAAAAGAGGTTGAATCTCTACAGCTGGCATTATTCACTATAAGCGGTCAGCTGGAAATGGAAATTGCCAAGCTCTCAGATGAAGATCAGAAAGACTTTTTAGCAGAGCTGGGTCTCGAAGAGTCGGCAAAGAACCGTTTCTTACGACAATTATATTCCACCCTGAACTTGATAAGTTATTTAACTGCAAGCGAAAAAGAGGTACGTGCCTGGAGCCTGAACCGCGGCGAAAGCGCACTGAAAGCTGCCGGCAAGATCCATTCGGATCTGGAAAAAGGTTTTATCCGCGCTGAGGTAATTTACTGGGAAGAGCTTATAGCGGCAGGCGGCTATGCTCAGGCTAAAAAAGCCGGCAAGCTCCGGCTCGAAGGGAAAGACTATATAGTTAAGGATGGAGATGTCCTGATAATTCTTTTTAACGTGTAATCTCTGCTAATAGAGGGATATCCTTAAGATAGATAGTAGTAAAAAAGAACTCTTCGTAGAGACTGTTCTGCTTATCAAAATAGCAGGTAGTAAGGTCAATGGAGGGATTGTTCCCAAGCTTCCTGATCATCTCAGGTGAAAAAACTTGCTTGTTTATTCTTGCTTCCAGAAAAAAACTGCTGGAAGAGAGCTTGCCCGCTCTTTCAGGAAGCCTCCTATCTCGCTGCCAGAGGATCACCTGACCTTGATTCAGGGAATGTGCCGGAATAAGCTCAAGAGTAAATGGATTTTCCTCTCCCTGCCGCCTTTGGCCGCGCAGGTAGAAAAAGCAGGAAAGGTTGGCGGAAATCGCCGACTGTGTTGCGATAAAGAGATAGACATTTTCTTCATCCGCCACTGCTTTTACCTCGCCCAACTGAGTGCCGCCCTGATGCCAGAAACGGGAGTCCTTAAGAGAAAGGGTTTCAAAATCATTTCCCAGGCTTTCCCGAGTGAATGATGGGGGCACAAAAAGAGAGGTAAAGGATGCCAGGGACGGAACCGCTTCCCAATCGTCGTATAAATTATCGATAGTGATTTTGTTCTCTCCATAAATACTTATGGAAAAAATAATAAAAGCCAAAATAAACCATGGTCTTTTCATAACGCTTTATCTATCGGCTTCAGCTCGATTATTGTGCAGCAAAGTTTTGTAATCCTCAGGATTATCGATATCTATTAGAATATTTTTAGCAGCGACCGGAATGAGCAAATTAGGAAAATCCGCCAGAACATCTCTAAGTGTATTCACCTTTTCATAATTAAGAATCGCCTCTTTTACCCTGGATGACAGCAGCAGGGGATGTCCCTTTTTACCCATGTACCTGGGAATTACCGCGTCTGTTCCTTTGAACTTCAACAGGAAACGATAAATATCCGCTCTTACCAGCGGCATATCGCCAAGACCGAGAAAAAACCATTCGCTGCTGACTGCTCCGGTTCCCAGCTTAACCGAGGAAAACATTCCACGCTCATAGTCACTGTTTATAATTAAATCTATGCGCTTATCCGCGGCAAATAATTTCCGGAGCTCCCGGCAACGGTATCCGGCCACTAAAATCACTCTGCTGCATACTTCCAGCGCCTGGTAGACACTGTTTTCGATAATGGTCCTGCCGGCAAAGGGCAGGGTCATTTTCCATTCTCCCATGCGCCGTGAAGCCCCCGCTGCCAGGATAACGGCTTCAATATTAGGTTCCACTCTTTACCTCTTGCGTAAAGCCAGTATGGTCAGATCGTCATACTGCTCATCCTCCATAATATTGGCGTAGCTGTTCACCTGAGACCCTTCAGAGGTTTCCAGGGGATGACCAAAGTATGATGAGTATTGATCAAAATGCACCTTCAGAAATTCATCTATTCTTTTATCTATATTGACCCGATGGCCGCTCCCTGCGGAGCTGTCCGGGTAGATACGGAAAACCTTTTGCACGGCAATCAGCCCTAGAACAGTTTCTTCCACACTGCCGCTGCAGGAGGTAAAATCAAAAGAGAGCTTTTCTCCGGGAACCGGGTTATGATATTTTTTCAGCTGGTACTTCTGCCGGTTAAATATAGCATCGAGAAGATCATGAATCCTGGGAATACCAAGTTCCTCGTTGTCGCTTCCCTTCAAGTGGGTACCGCCGTGCTCTGCATTCTCCTCCAACCCCGGCTCGTCACACTTAACAACCTGGAACTGTTCGTTACGAAAATGACGTTTCGCCTCTTCTATACCATCGGTAAAGAGCAGCAGGGTATCCCCCTTGTTCAGCTTCATGGATACCTGCTTGAAGCCGGCTTGCATCTCCACCATCATGGAAGGGAAAACACCGGCAGCCGGGGCTTCGGGCAGCTTGGTCTCGATCATTTTACCCTGCAGATTGTTATAGGTGTGAACAACTTTATAACCGGCGTTGCAGTAATAGCCGGCGCCGCTCTTAACATTGATAAGCGCTACGATTAAGGCGGCGAAACGCCCTTTGAAACCCCTCTCTTCGAGCATGTCGTTTATCTGGTATACCAGCTTATCGATTTTCAGACCGGGATCCTTGATGGTCCAGTTCCTAAAATAGGAGGAAAAAATGGTGGCGACCTCCACCATTATCAGGGCCGCGGGAATACCCTTGCCCGCCACATCGCACATTATAACTGCATAGTGTTCATTATCCAGCTTTTTAAAGTCAAAGTAATCCCCCGATACGCCCTTGGCCCCTTCATAGTAACCATATATCTCTACATTATCGTTCTCCTCGCTGCCGATGGAGCCTTTATTACCTGCCCCATCCTTTTCCAGGGGAATAAACATCTTCTGCACATCCTTACCGATGATCAGGTCCTTGTTTGCAGCAGCCGCCTTAACTAACTTCTGGGTCATATCATTTACCGTGTCAGCCAGGACGCCGATCTCGTCTCGGGAGCGAACATTGATATGATGATCCTTCAGTTCCTCGTAATCCTCGGTATCCCGGATTACGGCAACACCGGCAGCCAGCTTTTTGATAGGCGTAATGGTAATAGAAGCCATGATTACAGCGCCGATAATGCCCAGAATTACAGCAACTAAAGCGATCATACCGGTTCTTACTATCAACTCCCGCCTGGATTGATCGATCTGTTGAATGATATTCTGGGTGGAAACATTCAAACGGATCATTCCCCGGTAAAAAATATCGTCGTCCCTGGAACGATAGACTATAGGTTTGTAGAAGGTATAGATGGGCAGCAGCGCCTCGGGGTCGAATTCAGGAAAGCTGCCGATCTTTGAACCGATTGCCTTAAGTTCAGTTAAGATACGGGCATTTAATTTGCTTATCGCAGCCTGTAATTCTTCAAGTTTAGAGGCTGCTTCTGCATCTGTTCTCAGAGTGTAGCGCCTTGCTTCAGTAGTGTAC
>DRHE01000462.1 GCA_011049745.1 Spirochaetales bacterium
GTATGAAGATAAGCGGTCACCGCTTGATTCAATTAGTCACCGGCACCCTGCTTCATGATATAGGTATGATAAAAGTGCCGAAAGAGATCTTGAATAAAAATGAAAAGCTTACAGCAGAAGAATTGCAGCAGGTGCGAACTCACCCGTTATATGGTTATCGTATAATCTCCAAGGAATTGAAGTATCCTGAGGATGTGGCAGTTATAGCCCTTCAGCATCAGGAACGGTGGGACGGTAATGGGTATCCCCGGGGTATAAGGGAAGAAGATATTGTGCTGCCTGCGCGTATTGCCGCAGTAGCCGATGCCTATGAAGCAATGATTAATATTCGGCCATATCGCAGGTCCCTGATCGGTTACAGCGCAATGAAGGGGATATTGAGTGATAATGGCAAGCATTTTGATCCTCAGGTGCTAAAAGCTTTCCTGGAGAGTGTGGGCATCTATCCTGTGGGCAGTATCTTGCAGATGAATAATTCGAGCATCGGCAGGGTCGTGGCCAATCAGAAGGCTGCGCCCTTGAGACCTAATATTGAGCTGTTGGTTGATGAATATGGCGTGCGGGTAACCGGGAGAGAGATCATCGATCTATTGGAAAAGAAGAAACTATTCATAGTCAAAGCAATAGACCCCAGGACGGTAAATGAATAGAAAAGGCAGAGAGGGCGAAGCAGCAGCGGTAAAATATCTGGAGAGAAATGGATACAAGGTCGTGGAAAGAAATTTCCATTGCCGCCGTGGTGAAGTTGACATTATTGTCCGTAAGAATGAGGAGCTGGTTTTTGTAGAAGTAAAAAACTGGGATGCCTTGACTATTGACAGCATTGAACACTCACTAAATTCTTTAAAGAAGCAGCGTATAATAGGAACGGCTAATTATTTTATCCACTGCCATCCGGAGCTTAAGGAGAGCAGAATAAGATTTGATCTGATTTTTATTCATGGGGAATTATCGGAGATAGATCATATTGAAAATGCATTTAACGGGGTAAATTAAGCGTGGTTAGAATCGCAAAAAAAACGGATCCTAGAAGACTTCAAGAACTGAAGCGCAAGATTAATAATGAGGAATATATGGCTTTAGCCATAAGCAAAATTGCCCAGGAGCTGACTAAAAGATTTGCCGGTGAGGAATAAGTATGGCCAATAATTATAAGCAGCGCCGGAAAAAAAGATATGATAAAGATGATTTCAGGCAAAGGCCTGGCTATAATAAGAAATTTAACCTTCTGAAAAATGCACCTGTGTGCCCCCTCTGCCAGAAGCCGGTGAGAGATCTATACTCGGCAATAACACATCAAAGCTCAAATGAACCAGCTCATTTTGACTGCATCTTAAAGATGCTGCGTAAGATTAATGAGCTCACAAGCAACGAAAAGATCTGTTATCTGGGCAATGGCAGCTTCGGTATAATACAATTCAGGAATGCTGCCGGTAAGCTGAATTTTTTTATCAGGAAGCGGTTAAATTATGAAGAGACTGACCCGGTTCCGGAATGGCGCAAAAAACTCTTTTAATCTTCCCGGCTCGTGATTAACCATTAACCTTTTCTTTTTCTCTTGAAAAAGATTTATAGTATGCTATAGTAATAAATCAAAGGGTATCAGCGCAGAGGGTGCAATAAAGGGGAGAAAATTATGTCTTTAAAATATGCCTTACTTGGGCTTTTAGCTGAAACACCATGCTACGGTTACGAAATTAAACAGAATTTTGAGGGTGCATTGGGTAATGTCTGGTCTGTGTCTTATGGACAGCTCTATCCGACTTTGCGCAGGCTATCTGAACAGGGCTGGGTAACCAAAAAGACGGCTCCAGGTATGAAGGCGGCTGAAAAGAATATATATTCCATCACCAGTCAGGGTAAAAAGATGCTTGATGAATGGCTGCTGAAACCCCTGCGCTCCAGCTATAAAGTTAAGGATGAATTTACCCTTAAGTTTCTCTTTTTCAATAAATTACCTAAAAGAAAAGTGCTGGACTATCTGCGCATGCAACAGAAAAAAACAGTCCTTCAGAGAGAGACTTTCCAGAGGACTCTGGTTTCCATAAGGGATGAAATCGATTATTACCTGCAAGCCATTATTCGCAAAGGAATTATCCACCTTGAGGCGGAAAATCAGTGGCTCGAAGAGGTCATAACCGATCTTGAGGCTTCAGAAAGCAAATAAATCCATTATTGATATTTACGCATCTCATCCAGAGTCTGCAGAGCTTTACGCTTTACGGTTTTAATATAAGGGCCCTGAGCTATGCGCACCAGGGTGCGGTAGGCCTCAGGATCCTTGATACCGTTGTTTGCCCTGGCAATTTTTTCCAAAGCCAGACAGACGGCATAAGCCAGGTTGCCGTCAGGTTTATCAGGATCCTGCCTGGCAAGGGTATAAGTGAGAGCAGAGACTACCTCGTTGCCCTCATTCAAACCGAGCATTCCCAGGGCGTAGGCTGCCTCGGCCATGACCATTGTTTCATCATCGGTTACCAGAACAGTCAATAGAGCATTTTTAGCATTTATTTTGGCCTGCTCACCTGTCATTCGGCCCAGCAAATTGGCAGCCCGGCGCCGGACTTCAGGAAAATAATTTATCAGCCTGCCTTTTTCCCGCACGCGGCGGTTTATACCTTCCATAGAGAGGAATTCCATGATAAAACCGTGGCCTTCAGTGGCGTTTCCCTCTTCAATAAGTTCTTCCAGTTGATCAAGGGTCGTAAGTTTCATATCCCGGTCATCGGAGAAGGCTTGCTCTCTTAATATCTGAAGATCAATATTTTCCAGGTATAATTCCTCAACGGTACGCTCTCTCTCCCCTTCCTGGGCGACAAGCGGTAAAGTGATCAAGAAACTTAAGGTTATAATAAGTAAAACTGTTTTTCCTTTCATAAAGGCGCTCCTCTTTGTAATATTACCACACTCCGATCTTCCACTGCTCTTCTTCACGGACCAGCAGGTATAAAAGACCGCGAGTGTTGCGGATTATGGATATCGCTTTCACATGGTAGCGATCAATAAACTCAATATCATCAATATGGGCGCCCGAACGGCTGGGCACTACCACATAGATAAAGTAATCACTGAGTGATTTAAGCACAACATTTTTTTTCTTTAAAATTGGTTTTTCCGATTGTTCAGCAAGATATTGCGGATCACTGGTCCTCTGTATATAATTTGTTGTTAAATAGGCGCTCCAGGCCTCAAAGTCTTTACTTTTTATAACCTGGTTTAATACCTGGATAAATTCTTTGATCTCATCAAGAGTCTGGGAGTATATCTCGTCCGTTACTACAAATTCCCCTTGCTCCTGTGGTGTTGTTTCCTCAGTTTTTTCCTGAACAGGTTCCGGCGGTAGTGGTGACGGCGGCGGTTCATCTACCACTTGTGTCTTTCCTGCGCACGATAAATATAAAAACAACAGCAATGGTAAAAAGCCGATGTGCAATTTAGCTTTCATTTAACTAATTCTATAACTTTACTTCACTTTTGTCAAAAACAAATTCCGTTATTCTGTTATTGACCCGGTAAGGAAGAGAAGATAAAATCCGGTTATGCAGAGAATTGTTTATCCGGGTTCTTTTGATCCGCCGACCTATGGACATTTGAACATTATCCAGCGAGCTTCACGGCTTTTTGACATGCTGGAGATAGTAATTGCTGATAATAAGCGGAAAGAATATTTTTTTACCGCAGATGAACGTTTTGAAATGATAACCGAGATGGTTGCCGGTCTGCATAATGTGCAGGTAAATCTCTGGAATGGATTGATTGTAGATTTTGTCAGTAATGTGGGAGCCAGGGTTATTTTAAGGGGAGTTCGCGCACTCTCGGATTTTGAATATGAATTTGAGCTTTCCCTGATAAACAAGGGGTTAAATCCACAGATAGAGACGATTTTTATGCCCACTGATAAAAAATACTTCGTCTTAAGGTCTTCGGCGATTAAAGAACTGGCTATGTTCAATGGCGATGTTTCCAGCATGGTGCCGCCTGTGGTTGTCCGGGCTTTAAAGGCAAAGCTCAATGGTTCTTGACATTCCTGTGGTGATAGGTTAACTTTCCCTAAATTCAATTTAAGGGAAAGAAATGGCGGTACCAAAGAATAAAACATCCAAGGCCAGGAAACGGGGGCGAAAAACTATCAATATGCGGTTAAATACGCCCGGTCTTGTTGAATGCAGTAATTGTGGAAACAGGGTTTTACTCCATAGGGTCTGCCCCAGGTGCGGATTCTATAGAGGAAAACCGGTTATTGAACCGGAAGAAATGGCTTAAGCAAAATCATAGGAGGTAAAAGCTTATGGCAGATGAACTTTTTGAAAAGATGAAGAAACTTATTGCCGACAGGCTTGAGGTCGAGGAAGACAAGATCACCCTCGATTCATCGTTTCGACAGGATCTCGGCGCAGACAGTCTGGATACCTACGAATTAATTTATGCTATTGAGGAAGAAATGGGAATCACAATTCCTGACGAAAAAGCAAATGAATTTGAAACGGTTCGTGATGCTTTGGATTTTGTGAAATCCGAAATGAACAAGTAGCAGCCATCAAGGTGCAACTGTTTCAGAAAACTCTACCCTTCAGGGCACCGCCTGTTTCAGCTGAACGAAAAAAAGAACTGCAATTATTCCAAAGCCATGCAGGCATAAGGTTCAAGAGCCTTGAGCTCTTGAACCTTGCTTTTTCTCATCGCTCCTATGTGAATGAACTTGCAGAGAGGGTTGACAGCAATGAGAAGCTGGAATTCTTTGGTGATTCAGTACTTGGGCTGGTTGTAAGCGAATATTTGATGCTAAACCTGTCTGATAGAAGCGAAGGAGATATGGCCAAGATAAAATCCTTTGTGGTGAGCGAAGAGAGCCTGGCCTATATTGCCGGAAACCTAAGGGTGGACAATTTTATTCTCATTGGCAAGGGAGAGGAATATTCGGGAGGCAGATCGAAAAAAGCACTGTTGGCCGACGCTATTGAGGCAATTTTGGGTGCTTACTATGTTGATTCGGGCTTCAAAGTGGTTAGAGATTTTATCCGTGATATCATGATCCCGGAGATAAATAAGGTGCTGGAAGACCGGCACAAAAAAGATTATAAAACCCTGCTTCAGGAATTTGTCCAGAAAAAATATAAAAACTATCCCCGCTATCGTTTAGTGCGGCGTAAAGGTCCGGACCATAACCGCACTTTTTATATTGAAGTAACAGTGCACAGAAAAACCTACGGTCCCGGTGTGGGTAAGAACAAAAAAGAAGCTGAACAGCAGGCAGCCAGTATTGCCTATAAGTCCTTAAGTCGTTCCTCATAAAAAGCGTGTGCAAGGCGGAGAAGATCCGGCCTGGTGTTTAAGTCAGGATCTTCCAATACACTTTCCAGTAAAAACTTCAGTATTACCCCGATTTGCGACCCCGGCGCCAGCGCCAGTGAAGAGATAATATCTCTGCCGTCA
>DRHE01000463.1 GCA_011049745.1 Spirochaetales bacterium
CCGCCGGCAACAAAGATAATATCAAGATCCGTGTCCCGTAGGAAAAAATCTCCATAGGGACCATTTATTACTACCTGCTCGCCCTCTTTTAAATACTTGTGTACATAGGTAGTGCAAATGCCATTGGGCACCAACCTGATCTCCAATTCAACCTCACCATTGTTAACGGGCGCTGAGGCAATAGAGTAGGCGCGGTACACTGGTTCATCGGCAAGCTCATAGGCCGGAACCTCAAACTGGATGAACTGGCCCGCTTTAAAGCTCATTTTGTCGGAGTCGGCCAGCTTGAGAGTAACTTCCTTGATGTCATAGGTGAGATCAAGAAGCCTTGACACCTGGGTTCTGTATTCCCTTACATTGAAAAGTTCCTCCGGGATGGATATTTCCAGATCATTCTTGACCTTTATCTGGCAGGAGAGCCTGATATTCTGCTCCCTCTCCTCCGAGCTGATCCAGGGGAGCTCGGTGGGCAGGTATTGTCCGAATCCCTTAACCCCCTTTACCTTGCATAAACCGCAGGAGCCCCGGCCGCCGCAGGCCGAAGGGATGAATATTCCTTCGCTCATCAAAGTGGAGAGCAACGGACGGCCGCCCTGAACAATCAGCTCCTTCTGCTCATTAATGGTAACCTTTACCTCGCCGTAATTGGCAATCGTGGCATCGGCAATTACCATTAGAATAGCTAAAAAGGCGGCCAATCCGGAAATAGCTCCTACGCTGATTAACAGGGTTGTAATCGGAAACATACCTCTCCTTCTTTGATATCTAAAGCTTGATCATGCCGGTGAAACCCATAAAAGCAAGGGCCATCATGCCGGTAATTATCAGGGTAATACCGGCGCCTTCCAGACCCCTGGGAACCCTGGCCCGGGCCAGCTTCTGCCGGATTCCGGCCATGGCCAGAATGGCCAAAAACCAGCCGATCCCGCTTCCCAGCCCAAAGGTGAAGGATGATAAGAGGTCGTAATCCCTGATAACCATAAACAAACAGACCCCTAAAATAGCGCAGTTAACGGTAATTAGGGGCAGGAAAATTCCCAGAGCCGCATAGAGGGTCTCCGAAACCCGTTCGATGATCATCTCTACCAGTTGGACAAAGGCCGCTATGACCACAATGAAAACAATGAAGCGGAGATAATCAAGATCGAGGGGTAAAAGGATATAGTGGTATACCAGCCAGTTTAGCAGGCTGGTAGTGGCCATTACAAAGGTTACTGCCGCGCCCAGGCCCACAGAGGTTTTCAGTTCCCTGGAAACAGAGAGGAAGGAGCACATTCCCAGATAATTAGCAAGCAGGATATTGTTGGTAAAAACCGCTGCAAAAAAAACTGCGAGAGGATAGACAGCGCTGTTCATGACTTTTTCTCCTCATGAGTAAGAAGCAGGCCTTTAACAATCCAGATAAAAACAGCCAGCATGAAAAAGGCGCCCGGCGGCATTACCATGATCGACCAGTTGGTCCACCAGCTTCCCATTACCTGGTAACCCCAGATGGTGCCGGAGCCCATAAGCTCCCTGAAAAAGGCGATTATCAGTAATACATAGGCGTAGCCGATACCCGAAGCCAGGCCGTCAACTAACGAGATGCCAGCCGGATTGGAGAGAGCAAAAGCTTCGGCCCTGCCCATAATAATACAGTTTGTAATGATCAATCCCACATAGGGCCCGAGCTGCCGCCAGATATCGGGCACAAAAGCCTTTAACGCTATTTCAACAATTATTACATAAGAAGCGATTATCAGGGTTTCAACCATCATGCGCACACGTGAAGGTATTACCTTTCTCATCAGAGAGACGGTGAAATTAGAGAGAGCGGTGACAAAGACCACCCCCATGGTCATTACCAGGGTATTCTTCAATACATTGGTTACTGCCAGGGTGGAACAGATGCCCAGAACCTGGGCGAATACCGGGTTTTGTTTTCCAAGCGAATCGAGAAAGACCTTCTTCACCTTAGCTTTGGCCATTCTCCCTCCTTAATATCTTCCAGACTCTGATTAATAATTTCCAGTACGAAATTTGAAGTCCGGGTTGCCCCGGTTATAGCATTTACTTCCTTTTCAGCTTGAGCAGTCCCCTCGGGCACCAGAACGAAGGGCCCCATCTTTCCCCGGAATTGCTCTTTGAACCATTCTTCCGCTATCCTGGCTCCCAATCCCGGAGTTTCATTCTGCTTGATAAACTCCACCCCGGTCAACTTATCCCGCATCTCTGTAAAACCGATAACCGCTTCAATTTTACCCCAGAGCCCCGGTCCCCCGGCAAATACTGCATAGCCGCTAAT
Source organism: Spirochaetales bacterium (assembly GCA_011049745.1). GTDB lineage: Bacteria > Spirochaetota > Spirochaetia > SZUA-6 > DRHE01 > DRHE01. The sequence continues at coordinate 2,285 of DRHE01000463.1, forward strand.
CTCATTATCTTCCAGGATCTCAAAGTGGTTGACCAGGCCCTCACTATCCAGCCTCTCCCGGACCCTGGATCTGTATACCTTATCAACAGCCGCTCCTTTTCCGGGGACGGTAATATCGGCGGCATAGAGCACTGCTCTTTTCAGGAAGAGTGATTCGTTGAGCTTAACCATATCCCTGGTAGAGAGGTAGATGCCGGAAACAACTGAAATAAATACCACTGTAACGGCCACCATAAATACTACGGGGAAAATGCGTTCTTTCCAGAATCGGGATTTCATTGTGACTGCACCCTGCCTGCTGCCTGCTTCAACAGATCATCCAGAAGCGGGGCAAACATATTGGCCAGCAGTATGGCAAAGGTGATGCCCTCCGGCCACACGGAAAATGTTCTTATCAACGCGGTAAGCATACCCACCGTAGCGCCGAATATCCATCTGCCCTGATTTGTTGTCTGCGAGGCGGAGATGGGATCCGTGGCCATAAACATTATCCCAAAGAGGAAACCGCCGCTTAATAGAGCGCTCAAGGGGCCGGCAGCTCCCGCAACTCCGGTGAGCCGGAATAAGAGCTGAAAAACAACAAAGGCTGTCACTCCACCCAGCACAATCCTGAAGCTGGCTGTTTTTTTAATCAGGAGATACATACCGCAGATCAAAATGATCAGCGCACTGGTCTCGCCCAGTGAACCGGCGGTATTGCCCAAAAAAAGTTTCAATAGGGAAACCGGCTCCCCGGAAGAGATCATGGCTAAGGGGGTGGCC
>DRHE01000464.1 GCA_011049745.1 Spirochaetales bacterium
CAAGGCTCATTTTTCAAATGATTGTAGTCTTTCTATAATGAAGCTGCAGGCAAGACTATCAGAACAGCATCTGTAATATCCCCACGGTCGGGACCTTCCGGCTTTCCAGACGGCGGGTGAATTCTTTAGGTTCAATTCCCATTATCACCGTATCGTTCTAGAGGGTGGTTTTGATGAAGAGGGGAACTTTGTTTTCATCACCTTTGGCAACCTTGATAAAATGAGTGAGTACTTTAGACCGAAGGCCGTAGGTGCCCGCAGGGTGAGGGAGCGACTTTTTGTACCTTGAGATACCTGAACTGCTCAATGATACTTTTTAGATTGTGCTCGGAGCTCGATCCAAGATGAAATCCCCCAATGAGCAGATGTAAATCTCTATCCGGTAGTATTTGCCTTGCTGTTCCGGCAATCTTTACAATTCCCGGATGCGCACATCCAGTGATGACCACGATTCCATTCTTTGTATCCAACAGCAAAGATTGCTCTTTGATAGCAGCTCCCAGAATCCCTGTGGTATAGACATGCTCAGCAATTTTTGCAGCACCTTTTATATCCTGATATTCGGCGCCAAGAGAAGTTATGGTCTCTCTAATCCTTTTTGGAAACGAGACCGGTATAAGGACAGTTACATTGGGGTTTTTCCTGAGGAATCCGTACAAGTCCCCCAGATGGTCTCCATGAATATGAGAGATTACCACCATCTACTCCGCGCCGATATCTTAGCCCCATTCCGGGTAGAGCCTGAACAAGGCCTGACCGGGTTTTAGAAGAGGAGGCAGGGGATTGGAAAATCGATACTATGCAGCCGGTTTGATCGGATGGCAGAGAACATCTTTTGGCTTACCTCAGTCTCTAATCCAACTTTAATCGCTTTGGAATATATTGTAATCAATTCAGGTAATAAGATTAATAAGATCTGAGATAGCATGTATGGCGATATTCAACAATGGTTTAAGAGGGAAGGTGCACTATTTTTAAAGGATATCGGCATCCGTTCTGGTTACCTTGTTTTAGACTTCGGTTGTGGAAGTGGGCACTATGCTATCCCTGCAGCCAAAGTTGTGGGAAAATCCGGCTGGGTCTATGCCCTCGATCAAAATAGAGCTGTTTTTAGTAAATTGATGGCGGAAGCGTCCACGATGGGTCTTAATAATATAGTCGCTGTACAGTCCTTAGGTGAACTATCAGAGATAAAAGTCATACAGGATTACAGAGAGGGTTATGGAGAAGGAGGCTTCATAGTGATTCAGGTAAGGAAGGCTTCGCTATGAGATAATTGGCTGGCAGGGTTTTAGTTTGATCTGTTTTTAAAGAGCTATGCCTGAAGCATGAAGAAATTAAGCGAGGAATGTGGTTTGGCCCCTGGATTACCGGAACTCCCTCTCCGGGAAGTGGCGTTGACATCTGTTTGATCATTTCATTAAACTGGCTGAAGAGAACCCCCGCTGCTACCGTTGTATAACTTCGGGAATAGAGCTTAACTACTGAAATAGACCCAGATGAAAAAAGAGAGCCTCACTGTAGATAAAAAAGATCACTACTATTTTCGTAACGTTATCGGTGTCTCGGGTACCGAGTTCCTCTGGGGATTCGGCACACCTGTAATGTTTGAATCAACCTTTATCCAGCTTTTTTTAAGGAATCTGGGCGCCAGCAGCTTTTTGGTGGGTCTGGTCCCCACCTTCTTTTTTGCCGGGCTTTCCGTGTTTGCCCTTTTTGCCGGTTATTTTACCAGCCATCTACCGCGCAAGCGCACTGTAGTAATTCTGACCCATCTCTATTCAGGTATCATTCCCCTGATCTTTGGCCTGCTGCTCTTCTTTATGGGCCAGGTAACATTGATAATCTGGATTTTTTTTATTTCCTATGCATTCTTTTCCATCTCCATCGGCTTTACTGCGCCCATCTGGCAGAATTACCTGGTAAGGATATTCTCGGAGAAGAAAGCCTTCTCCGGTATATCGTTTATGATGATCAGCCAGAGTATAGCAAAACTTGTAAGCAGCTTTCTGGTTGCTAAAATTGTCAGCCGCTATTCTTTTTCAACCGCTTCCTGCGGCGTTATCTTTACTGTAGTTGGGATGGTCTTCATGGCCGGGGCTTTTATGTTCCTGCTTACTAAAGAGATAGCAGATGAAAATGAAATTAGCATAAGGCACCCTTCCTTTCTCACCCATTTCCGCCACTCCCTGGCTGAGGTGGTGAAAAACCGTAATTTTCTCTATTTTCTGGGCAGTGATCTGGAGCTGTTTGCAGTAATAAATATTATCTCTTTCTATGCAAATTACGCTACCGAATACTGCGGTATAGAACAAGCTGTGGCTGCCGGTTGGTTTGTGGCCAGCAACTATTCCGGGGCAATTATAATAAACATTCTTTTAGGCTGGATCGGTCTCTTTAAATTGAAGAATAAATACATCTTTTCCAGGATAATCTCTTTGTCAGCTATAATTATCCTGGTGTTGTGGCAAAGCCTCTGGGCTTTTTTACTTGTCAGCTTCCTGCTTGGCTGTTCCCGGTCCATCCGCATGCTTGCCTACCCGCCGGCTGTGAAGAAGCTTTCCGGACTGGCCGATGCCACCAACTATTTTTCCGTTGCCCCTATTCTTACCCTGCCCCTGAGCGCCGGTATCTCATTGATGAACGGCCGCTTCTTAGACTATTTTGCTGCTTGGGGAGCTTTTTCATACAAATTGATGTTTATGGGAATGGCTCTATTGGTGGTAATAAGCCTTTTCTTCATTATTAAAACTGACTTCTCAGATTGACACAGCGTGTTAATACGGGGTACATTTACACGGTTTTAAAAGCGATCGTAAAGGCACGCGTATTGCGAGTAATATTTTTGGCCCCAGTAGCTCAGGTGGATAGAGCAACGGTTTCCTAAACCGTAGGTCGGACGTTCGAGTCGTCTCTGGGGCAGCCCCTCACTTCATGAATGATAAATAAGTTAAGCTCTCTTTTTTGCCTGAAATATCAGTTCTTCGGGATATACTGTAACGGTAGGTATGTTGAATTTGAATAAGCTGACAGTCATGAAAAAAGGATTTTGTCTTCTTTTTGCTATATTAATCCTACTCATTTTCACTACCTGTACAATAAAACAGGAGGTGGAGCTGGAAAAAGACGGCTCCGGCAGGGTTGACTTTCATATTGAGATAGAGCGCTTCTTTCTTGATTATCTTCTGGATATGGCCGAGCTCACCGGGGAGCTTGAGTTAAGCGAGCAGTCCACAATCTTTGACATTGAAAAGATTAGAGCCGGCCTGAATCAAAAGCCGGGTGTTACCGTGACCTACTTAGCCTCGCCGGCTCCTGAGGTTGTGGAAGGAAGTTTTACCTTCCGGAACATTGAAGCGGTCTTTAATAATGAAGCCATATTGTCCCAGGCACGAGTTATGGGTTTCAGCCAGGAGGCGGGAGTAAAAAGTCTTAAGTTTCATCTGGACCGCGGTAATTTTGAACATATCTACTCTCTGTTTCCCATACTGGCAAATCCAGTGGTTGAAAGCTTCGGTCCCCTCAAGAATGAAGATACCTCCGAGAAAGAATATCTGGAGATGATGGAGTTCGCCCTAGGGGAGGAAGGTCCTGAGGGGATCAGGAACTCCTTTATTAACCTGGTCATAAAAATAAGTGGCAGACTGTTGTCCCAATCCGGA
>DRHE01000465.1 GCA_011049745.1 Spirochaetales bacterium
ATCCGGATTTGACTCAATCAGAGAATGTTATAGAGATCTTTCTGACCACATATTTGCCGTAGAGACCGGTCTCTCCAGCGATCCGCCAATGAACTGGCTCTGCAGCTTCCTCGATCAATATACCCTCATCTCCAACTCCGATGCCCATTCTCCTGAAAAACTGGGCCGCGAGGCAAATATCTTTGCTGCCGACCTCTCTTATGAAGGCATAATTAGAGCCATTAAAGAAGGCAGCTCAGCCGGCTTTGGCGGTACTATTGAATTCTTTCCCCAGGAGGGGAAATACCACTACGATGGCCATCGTAAATGCGCTGTAAGCTGGGATCCTTTACAAACCCTGAAACACAATGAGCTCTGCCCGGTTTGCGGCAAGAAGGTTACCATTGGTGTAATGAACCGGGTCGCCCAGCTCGCAGACCGTGATGCTCTGCCGGAAAGAAAAACAAGACCTCCCTTTTTTTCACTGGTACCCCTCAAAGAAATATTGGCTGAAATATCAGGGGTTGGGGATGAGGGTATATTTATCGAGGAAGCTGCAGAGCCAGTTCATTGGCGGATCGCTGGAGAGACCGGTCTCTACGGCAAATATGTGGTCAGAAAGATCTCTATAACATTCTCTGATTGAGTCAAATCCGGATTTAGCACCCAGGCTTGAGAACCATGGTGTCCAGATGTGGGCGGGAATGAAGAGAGCCCGTTCTGAGGCCTCAAGCGTTGTCTCCAGCAGATCTCTTGAATCAAGCCCCAGTATGGGCCTGCCGGAAAGAAAAACAAGACCTCCCTTTTTTTCACTGGTACCCCTCAAAGAAATATTGGCTGAAATATCAGGGGTTGGGCCTCAAAGCAAAAAAGTGGCGGCAGCCTATAACGGGCTGATTGAAAGGGGGGGGCACAGAGCTTGATCTTCTTCTTCACCTTCCTATAAGCCGGGTAAAACAGGCAGGAGGCGAGCTCCTCGCTGAAGCAATAAAACGCATGAGAAATAGAGAGGTTCTTATCCGCGAGGGTTTTGACGGCGAATATGGCAAGATAAAGGTCTTTACCCGGGAAGAGGGTGCTGCCATGGGCAGCCAGTGCATGCTCTTTGATCAGACCGGAGACCGGGCCCCTGCCCAGTCGCTCGGGGTTCTGCCGCCAGGTCTTAGCCCGTCCGGGGCTGAGCCGGTTCTACCTCAGGCGCCCGGTGCTCAGGCCACCGGTTCCCAGGCCACCGGCGACCGGCAGCAGCGAGATGTTTTGATCAATTTTGATTTCAATGAATTCAGACGCCGGTACCGGGCTTTCAAAGGCCAACTTGAAAACAACGAAAACAGCAACCGGGAGCGTAAGAAAGTTGACTTTAAAGAACTGAACCCTGAACAGAAAAGGGCTGTTGAGCATTGCAGCGGCCCGGCCCTGGTTATTGCCGGTCCCGGCGCCGGCAAAACCCATACCCTCACCTTGAGAATTGCCCATTTAATAATGAATAGAAATGTCAATCCTGAAAACATTCTTGCAGTCACCTTTACCAATAAAGCGGCCGGCGAAATGAGCAATCGGTTAGAACTGATCTTTAAAAAAAATCAGCCGCTTCTAAAGGGAATAGACATTTCCACTTTCCACGCCTTCGGTTTTTCAATGCTTAAGGAAAACAGCAAGAGTATAGGCAGAGAAAAAGACTTTTCAATTCTTGATGAAGAGGATAAGCAGAGAATACTGAAAAAAGTGAAGGAACTGAATACCGGGAGCTCCGGTAAAATCAGTGAACTCTCCTCTGCGGTAACCAATATCAAACAGGGTTTGACCGGGCTGGAGCAAATTGAGGATAGCCGGCTGAAAGATCTCTTCTTAGAATACTCTCATGCCCTGAAAGAGGAAAACGCCGTGGACCTTGATGATCTTATCTACCTGCCGGTGCAGGCTTTAAGGGAAAACCCACCACTGCTGGAACAATACCGCCGGCGGATTGATTATCTTCTAATTGATGAATTTCAGGATATTAACTTTGCCCAGTATCAGTTAATCAGAATGCTAATGCCGGGAGCAGGAGCCAATATCTATGCTATCGGCGACCCCAATCAGGCAATCTATGGCTTCCGCGGGGCTGATGTCAGCCTGATGGATCACTTTATCAGGGACTATCCCCAAACTGTGCGCTACCGCCTAAATACAAGCTACCGCTGCTCTGATTATATTCTTAAAGCCTCAAGCCGGGTAATCGATAACCAGGTAATCGATAAATCACTAAAAATGCCGGTGCTCAAAGCATTAAACCGGGGAGTGAAGATCACCATTACCGGCAACAGCAGTGAAAAGAGCGAGGCTGAATATATTGCCCGCAGCATTGAAAAGATGATTGGCGGCTTAAGATTTTTCTCAATTGACAGTCAGATAACCCAGGGCATGGAGTATAAAGAGATAAGCAGCCTCTCCGATTTTGCCGTTCTGGTCAGAATCAGCAGGCAAATGGAGCCCCTGGAGAAGGCTTTCCGGGATCACTCGATCCCCTATCAGAGAGTGGGCGAGCTTCCTTTTTTTAAAGAAAAACCGGTGAAATCAATTCTCGATCTTTTAAAGATGTTGCAGAACAGCAGGAATAGGTTGTTAAAAGAAGAGCTGGCTTCCCGCTATAAGCTGAAAGAGGAAGAGATCGGGGAATGCAGAGCGCTTATCGATGGGCAACTCCCGGTCACTATTATTCTAAACAAGATAATCGATACCTGGTTTATTGAAGATAAGCTTCAAAATAAAGACAAACTGATAGAGTTGATAGAGTTAGCGAAGAGCTTTTCGGTTAATCTGCAGGAGTTCATAAAATTCATTGCCCTGGGCGGGGAACTGGCCGGTTGTAAAACGGGAGCTGAAAAGGTCAGCTTGCTGACCCTGCATGCGGCTAAAGGCCTGGAATTTAAATGTGTTTTTCTGGCAGGCTGTGAGCAGGGGCTTTTGCCATACGCCCTCTTTAAAAGCAACCGGCCGGACCCGGATGAAGAGAGGCGCCTTTTCTACGTAGGCATGACCAGGGCCGGAAGTTTTCTCTTTTTAACCCATGCCAGGAGGCGATTCATCTTTAACCATCTTTATCAGCTGGAGAAGAGTCCCTTTTTAGCAGCTATTGAAAAAGAGCTGGCTGAGTTTATTGATGTTGAACATAAAAAGAATAAGC
>DRHE01000466.1 GCA_011049745.1 Spirochaetales bacterium
GAAGCATCGGGAATTACCTTGAAGATCAGTTTATCCAGCTTGGGTCTTTTACGCCAGTAATTCTCATTGGCCACCAGGGTAATGTGATCATCCTTGACCCATTCGACGAATTTGAAAGGCCCTGTGCCGGTGGGATTCTTGAATGCATCTTCCTTATATTTTTCAGCATTCGTAGGGCTCACAATATTAACTGTAAACATGGCCAGACTGGTCATTATCGATGCATTTACATTACTTAAAACGATCTTTACCTTATAGTCATCGATCTTTACCACCTTTTCCACATCATAGAACATCCAGCCCCAGTAGGCCCACTCCCCATACTGGTGGTATAGATGGTCAACATCGTACTGCCTGGCAAATGAAAAGACAACAGCATCTGCATTGAAGTCAGTGCCATCGTGGAATTTGACTCCTTTTCTTAAATTAAAGGTGATTTCCTTTCCATCCGCCGAAGTTTCCCAGGATTTGGCCAGGGCGGGCTGAATTTCAGTAGAACCCTCTTTATATTCCACCAGGCCCTCGAAAATATTATCCATCCTCTGGATGGATTCCCCGTCCGTCACATCAGCGGGATCCAGTCTGACAGCGTCTCCACTGCTGCCGAATATTAAGGTTTTCTCTACTACTTCTTTCTGAGCTCCAGAGAAAACAAACCCTGCTGACAGCAGCAGGATTAATCCGATCATTAACAGCTTTTTCATACTGCCTCCTTTTTAATATTTTTCCCATTCAGGTTTTTTAGTCTTCATGTTCCCAATCCGGCCAAAATCCATGATAGGAATTTTAAAAATTACTTCCGAAATAGAATATAGGTAATTAAGTGCTTTGTCAACAGAATAAGACTCCCCTGAAAAAAGATATATAGAGCGGGCCAGATCTTCTTTTGATTGACCGCTTGCTTTGGTTGCGGCCAAAGGATGCGCTATGATAGACTTAAGATAATGAAACCATCCCTGGAAAATCTTAAGAAATTATGCCCCGAGGTGGATGAGCTTTTAATAGAGGAACACCTCCACCGTCTGGACGAGCGTTACTATAATGCTTTTTCCATAAAAGAAATATGCAGCCATTTAAGATCTCTGGCCGGACTTTCTTCTGAAAATCCGGTTCAACTCAACCTCAAGCGCGGGCAGGGGGAAGAGGTGGAATGTACTATTACAGCATTTGATTACAGCGCTGAATTTTCACTGCTTACCGGAACGCTCGGGGCTCTGGGCTTGAATATCATTAAAGGCGATGTTTTTACCTACGAGCGCACCAGGCCGGGGTTTTCCGGAAGCAGGAGAAGGGGCTATCAGCGCCATGAAGTTATTAGTACTTTAAAGCGGCGCCGGATTGTCGATCGCTTCTCAGGCTATCTGAACTCACCTCTCAGCCTGGCCGAATGGGAAGAAAAGCTGCGCCGGCAGCTTCAAGTTACAACTCGATTGCTGGAACAGGGAAAGAGCGGTACCGCAGAGCTGGCCAGGGAACAGGTAAATGAGTTGGTGGCAGCCAGCCTCGAGGCCCTGGACCTTGAAGCGGGTTCAGCATTGATGCCGCTCCATATTGAGGAGGATGAGAGCTGCGCTGATTGTACCAGGATCAGGGTGGTAACCGAGGATACCCCGTTTTTTCTCTATGCCTTAAGCACTGCCCTGGCGCTTAAAGGTATCATAATTGAAAGGGTGAGTATTCGCACAGTCGCAGGCAGAGTGGAAGACGTATTTGATATTCTAAATGCCCAGGGTAAAAAGATAGATGACCAGCCGCTGCTGAATCAAGTTAAGCTCTCCGTGCTGTTGACCAAACAGTTTACCTATTTTTTGGGCAGAGCGCCTGACCCCTATGCAGCTCTATGCCGTTTTGAGCAAATGGTGGATGATATTCTTAGACTTCCGGAGCAGGGAAAGTGGCTGGAGCTTCTGTCCAATCCCCTGATTATGCAGGATTTGGCCCGTCTGCTGGGGGCGAGTGATTTCCTGTGGGAAGATTTTATTCGACTGCAGTATGAAAGCCTGCTGCCCATGCTCGAGCCTCATCTGCATGGACGATCTTTCACTCCTTCAGCCAGGGACCTGAAAAAGAGATTGACCAGGGCCCTGAAAGGAGCAAAAACCAGGGAGGAAGAGATCCAATGCCTTAATGAATTTAAGGACCAGGAGATATTTCTTTTGGATATGGACCATATTCTCACTCCGGACATGGATTTTCGGAAGCTGGCTTTACGTCTGAGTTCACTTGCTGAAGAGATTATCAATAGAGCTTTTGTTCTAGCTTGCAACCACCTTGAAGAGAATTACGGCACACCTCAAACTATTGCCGGACTGGAAACCGGCTACGCCGTTATGGCCCTGGGAAAGTTCGGCGGCCGTGATCTTGGTTATGCTTCAGATATTGAGCTGCTGCTGATCTATGGTGATGCAGGGTTTACCAGCGGCCCGCAGGTAATTGGCAATATGGAGTTCTATGAACATCTGGTTCGTAAAGTAAAAGAATCCATCCAGGCCAGGAGGGAGGGAATATTTAAGCTTGATCTGCGCTTAAGACCCTACGGAAATGCCGGTCCCCTGGCCTGCAGCCTGGAAAGCTTCTGCCGCTATTATGGAACCGGTGGTGATGCTCATTCTCTTGAGCGACTGGCTTTAGTGCGTCTGCGGGCAATCGGGGGTGATAGAGAGCTCGGCCCTAGAATAGAAAGATTGCGTGATGAGATTTTATATACAGCCCGGGGTATCGATCTTTCCGAGTTGCGCACCCTGCGCCGGCGGCAGCTTAAAAATAAAACCCTTAAGGGAAGATTGAATGCCAAATTCAGCCCGGGCGCGCTGGTAGATCTGGAGTATACTGTGCAGATCCTGCAGGTTACCTATGGCGCAGGCAATCCGGAGGTGAGAACTCCTTATCTTCTACCGGCCCTAAAAAGATTACACAGCGCAGGTGTGCTGGCAGCTTTTGAAGCAAAAAGGATGACCGAATCTTATGCATTTCTCCATAAGTTGATCAACAGTCTACGCATGCTGCGTGGTTCATCTGAGGATCTCTTTCTGCCGCTGCTTGAATCCCAGGAATACGCTCATCTGGCCCGGCGAATGGGTTATAAATTGAGCCCTGCCCTTAGCCCGGGGCAGCAGCTTCATCTGGATTTTGAAACCCACACTGCATTTATCAGAACCTTTGTTGAGAAACATCTGGGCAGGGAATCTTTGCCCGGTTTGGCCTCGGGCAATATTGTTGATCTGATCCTCTCTGAACATCTGCCTGGACCGCTTAAGTATAAGATTCTTAAAAATTTGGGTATGGAGGAAATGGAGAGAGCTGTAGTAAACTTGAAAAAACTGGCCGGCAGGGGAAGACAGCGGGAACATTTTGTGAAACTGGCTGTACTGGCAGGGGATATTCTAAAAGCTCTGCCTGATCCTGGTATGGCACTGAATAACTGGGAGCGTTTTGTTGTTTCATTAGGCCGGGCTGATAAACATTACCGGATGCTGCTCTCGCAGCCAAAGGGACTGGAGATCCTGCTGAGCATACTCGCGGGCAGTCAATTCCTGGCAGATACTTTGATCGGCAATCCGGAGTTTCTATCCTGGCTGGCTATACCCGGCAACCTGCAGAATGTGCGTAAACAAGAGGATATAGAGCGGGAACTCTGCACCTTCGAAAGTGACTGGCTTAATAATATGCGCAGGCTGCGCAGAAGAGAGATCTTGAGGATTGCTGCCAGGGATATATGTCTGGGCGCTCCCATTCAGGAAATAATCCTGGAGCTTTCCAGGCTGGCCGAGGCGGTAATCCGGGCAACACTGGCCGGAATTCAAGATCAGGCGGGAATAAAGGGTGTTCCTTTGAATTTCTGTATTTTGGCCCTGGGAAAACTCGGCGGCTCAGAATTGAACTATAGTTCAGATGTGGATCTATTGGGTATCTACGGAGAACCTGTTTCCGCCGGCTCCGCCGAGCTCTGCGGCAGGATTATGGAAAAACTTAAGCGTGAGCTCTCCATTCATACTGAGGAGGGTTACGCCTATCGGGTCGATCTTCGCCTGCGTCCCTACGGAAGCTCCGGGGAGCTGGTTCAATCCGATAAAGCCCTGCTGGATTATTATCGCAACAGCGCCTCTCTGTGGGAAAGACAGGCGCTGTTGAAAATCAGACCGGTGGCCGGCAACCTGGAGCTGGGTTATGAGGTAGTTGATAAAGCCCACTCCCTGCTGCTGGAGGGCAGGGAAAAGCGGCAGATCATTGAGGCTATAGATGCTGTGCGTTCGCGAACTATTAAGAGCCTCGGTTACAGGCCCTCGAACTCTTTAAATGTCAAACTTGGCGCCGGCGGAATCAGGGATATTGAGTTTCTGGTTCAGGGTCTGCAGCTTATCTATGCTTCACGTATAAAGGATAGGAAATTGCTGGAGGGGAATACTCTGAATGCTTTAAAGATTTTAATGGCAGCAGGTTATCTGCCGGTAGAGGCAGCAGCTCAATTAAGCCGGGATTATCTTTTCTTAAGGCGGGTAGAGCATTCTCTCCAGTTATTCGAGGATCGTCAGGTTCATACCTTACCCGTTGACCCCTCAGAGCTGCGTGCTCTGGCCAGAAGGATAATGGGTGTCCGGGTGAAAATTGATGTTTTTCTGATTGAACTAAAGGATTGCCTGGAAAGAGTGCGCCGGGCTTATACTACTTATCTCAATTGACATCTTATGCTTCAATTATTAATATCAGCGCATGAATACTTTAGCTGTAGAACTCAATAAAACCTTAGAAGAAACTGTTATTTTCCGGCTGCTTTCCGATTTCGGCAAACGTTTCTATTTCCCAAAAGGCATTGTCTCTCAATCCGCGGAAGCCAGTAAGTATGCCACCCGTTTTAATGCTACCATAGGAATGGCTACGCTGGGAGGGAAGCCCATGCACCTTAATTCCCTGAAGGAACTTATCCCGGATCTACCACCTGAACAGATCTTTTCCTATGCGCCAACCCCGGGTAATCCGCAATTGCGGGAGCTCTGGCTCGATGACATGATACGCAAAAACCCCAGCCTGGCAGGGCAGAATACTTCTCTGCCCCTGGTGGTAAGCGGGCTCACCCATGGGATTTCCGTGCTGGCTGATCTATTCGCCGGGCCTGGGGATTGTGTGCTTGTTCCCGATATGTTCTGGGGTAATTACCGCCTGATTTTTGAAGAGAGAAACATGGCGAGTATCTCTACCTTCCCATTTTATAACCCGCAGGCGGGATTGAACATCGAGGGTCTAAAGGATGCTTTAAACAGGATTGCCGGCGGCAAAGTGATTCTAATGCTTAACTTTCCCAACAACCCCACCGGTTATTCACCCACCGAATGGGAGGCCCGAGCCCTTGTTCAACTGCTTAAGGAACAGGCCCGGAAGGGATTGAATATCCTGTGCGTATCGGATGATGCCTATTTCGGGCTCTTTTATGAAAAGGAAACACATAAAGAATCACTCTTTGCCTCTTTAGCATCTCTTCATGAGAATATTCTGGCGGTCAAGGTCGACGGCGCCACAAAAGAAGAGCTGGTTTGGGGTTTCCGGGTGGGTTTTCTCACCTTTGCCTCGCCGAACATTAAAACCGTGGAGTATGATGCCCTTGACCGCAAGGTAATGGGCGCTGTCAGGGCGAGTATTTCCAACTCCAATAACCTGACTCAGAATCTGCTCTTAAGAGCTATGCAGAGCCCTGATCATAGAGAGGAGAAAAAAGCGGCCCTGGCTATTCTTAAGGAGAGGTATTTAAAGGTGAAAGAGATTACTGAAAGACTATCCTCCGGCTCAAAGCTGGAGCCTCTGCCCTTTAATTCAGGCTATTTTATGACTTTTCGTTTCGGGGGTTCCAGTACCGAAAAATTAAGAAAGAAATTGCTTATGGAGCAGGGTATCGGTACGATCTCCATACAGGACAGATACCTGCGGGTTGCTTACTCGAGTGTTGACCTGCATCACCTTGAGGAACTTTTTGAGATAATTTTTAAAACTGCTGAAGAGTTGAGCTCTTAAATTAAGAGCTGTCCGACCTCTTTTAACTCATCGATACGTTCGTAAACCGCCCGCTGTCCCTGATGTTCCTCTTTATCCAGAGCCACGGTTTTTACGTATAGCTCATTTGTCATATCAGCAAAGATGCTTAAGTTGGCGCCGAAATTATCCATAGCCATTTTACGCAGAATCAGATCGCTGCCGCCGGCGCTCTGCCGGGAGAGCATGGTTTCGGAACCTGCGGATAGAAGGCTTTTCAAGTTGGGAAGAACCTCCTTTCTGGCGTGATATACAAAAGTTGCGGCAGCATGGATGTATTCATATATTTCCTGGAATTGATAGCCCTGGACCTTGTAGTAATCTGATTTGTCGGTAAAGCGCTCCAGTGTTTCCCAGGCAGCTCTCGACATTTGCATGGTCATAAATGCCTTGCGTATATGGCGGTTATAGATGTTCTTTGTGTAGTGTATAGTGCTCTTTTCCACTAGTTCGACTATATCCTGGTTTTTTATTGCCATGGTGCGCCTCCCTGATAAGCTTCATGCTATTAAAAGAGGGAGAAGGGGTCAAGCCTTATTTGTTACTTCTGGAAAATATTTTCCCTGCCAGGTATTTTGTTTCTCCATTTCTCTGCGCAGCTTTGAATAGAATTGTGCTTTGGGCAAGAAGTTACGGGGGCTTGCCAGTCTTTCTTCAGGTGTATCACAGGTGAGCCGCGTAATAACCGTACTGGGGGGAAGCAGCTCCAGGGCTTTGATGGTGTAAAAGAGGTGGCGGTCACTCAGTGGAACGGTTATCTCGCCCGTCAGGTACTCCTGAAAGAGGATTGTATTATTGGGGATGTGAAGGTTGTGGATTTTCAGGCCGTCAGGCTTAAGGGATGCCACCATGGTTACGGTATTAAGAATTTCTTCCAGTCCTTCCCCGGGCAATCCGAATATCAAATGAATCCCGGTCTTTATATTTCGCTCTTTGAGCAGATTAAATGCTTTTATAAAATCCGCTACTGTATGGCCGCGTTTTATACGTTTTAGGGTGATTTCCGAGGCTGACTGCAGTCCTATCTCTGTCCATACATCAATTCCGAGCTCTTTATAAGAGGCAAGAAGGTCAACAATCGAGGGGCTCAGGCAGTC